>JAAUTE010000210.1 GCA_012031815.1 Chloroflexaceae bacterium | reverse complement strand
CAATCACCCCCCGGTAAGGGTCATAGTAGCTATCAAAAATCAGGGCCCGCAGGGGTTTGTCTACGGTATCCTGGGGCGGCGGCACCAAATGGATGATCGATTCCAAAATCTCAGCAATACCAATGCCTTCCTTGGCCGATGCCCGAATCGCCCCACTGCAATCAAGGCCGATCACATCTTCAATTTCCTGAATTACCCGCTCCGGCTCCGCCCCCGGCAGGTCAATTTTGTTCAATACCGGAATAATTTCCAGATCGTGACCCAGCGCCAGGTAAACATTGGCCAGGGTTTGGGCTTCCACCCCTTGAGAAGCATCCACCACCAACAGCGCCCCCTCACAGGCAGCCAGCGATCGCGACACCTCATAGGAAAAATCCACGTGTCCTGGCGTGTCAATGAGATTGAGGACGTATTCTTGACCGTCGCTGGCCCGATAATTCATGCGGGCCGCCTGGAGCTTAATCGTAATGCCCCGCTCCCGTTCCAAATCCATATTGTCGAGAAATTGCTCCTTCATCTCGCGGGCAGCCACCGTTTTCGTAACCTGCAACAGGCGATCGGCCAGGGTAGACTTACCATGATCGATATGGGCAATAATCGAAAAATTGCGAATGCGAGAGACGGGAACCTCAGTCATACCGTTAAGTAGCTTTGTGTATTTAAAGGAAAGAAGCAATCAGACTTTCTTTGAATTTATTTTAAGGGGGTTCGGCTAGACCTCGCGGATCAACCCAGCGCGACTCCCATCCCCGTGCCCTTTCGGGTAAGATTGGAAGGAGGATATAGACATAAATTGTTTAGGTATATGAATGATAACGCGGTTTCTTCGGCTCGTTCTGTTGAGAAGGTGCAATTGTCAATCCAATTAGATTCAGATTTAGTCGAGCAGCTAGAACATCTCACCAATGATCCTAGCCGATTGGTTGAAACGGCAATCAAACAGTGGCTGCGCGGGGAACGCTTTGGCGACACCGATCTGTCTCGCACTCTCAGAAGAAATCCGCCCGTCCCCCCCAGGGGCGAATGGAACGATTAATCCTCCCTGTTTAAACCAAACGCCAGCCAGCTGCGGCGATCGCTTATCCTCAGCACGACCCAACGGGAGCGACAACCGCCCTTGCACCTTTCGGCTCCTCCCTCGGTTGGGCAACCATCATCGGAAGTGCCTTATTCTTGAATGGGCCCAGGGATGGGGGCGATCGCCGCGCCGCCTGAATAATTGAGTTACCTTCTGGCTCTCTCAGGAAAATTCAGAATCTTGTTAGGGAAAAATCACTCTTTTTGCCAGAGGGCAGGCTAATTTAGAAATGACATTCCTCGTAAAGTTAATTGGTGTCCTTGATAACTTGGTTAACCATATCTCCTGTGCATAGAGACACCCAATCTCAGTAGATGGAATTTATAGATTAACCCCGAACATTCAGCAAACAATAACTAAGGGTTTAGTCCCAAGGGATCTATCTATATCAATTTTTCAGGTAACCATCGCCAAAAAATGTTTATTAAGATGACATTTTTAGGCCGCCTCCAGCGACAACTGAAACCTCTCCTGCCAGCGGTCGGTCATCGCTCTTTACGGGTGCGCTTGACGGTGGGAGTCGCCTTGGTTTCTGCCCTAGGGCTTGGTAGTGCGGCCACTTGGATCTCCTTGACCACCCAACGCCTTCTCATCTCCAGCCAAAAGGAAAACCTAGAATATCTGGCCAATCGCTTTCCCCGCGATGTTGAAATCTACAGCCACATGGCCCTCTCTAGAATCAGCCGCCCAAATGGCGATCGACGATTTTAGCAGCGATGAACTGTTAATGTGGGTCAAACGCAGGGATGGCAGCATTGCCGCCCGTTCCCTACTCCTAGGGCCCAACAGTCCCGGAGCGTCTCTGGTTCTCTTATCGGGGATTTCTAGCTCTGCCCAAGTGGAACGGGTGGGCGATCGCTACTGGTTACTCTGCGGTGCGCCCTTGCAGGTCAACCAAACCCCCATCGGCAGCTTTTATGTTGCCAAAGATATTACCGACAATCGGGTGATGTCATTGCTGCTAATTCGCAGTATTGGCGTGGCTAGCGTGGTGGCAATTGCGGGCATCACCGCTGCGACAGCTATTTATATCCGGCGAGCCTTGCAGCCATTGCAGCAGCTCTGTGACTTTAGCGCCCAAATTTCTGCCGATCGCCTGGACGAATGCCGAGTTCCCATCGAAGGCGCTCCCACGGAAGTTGCCAAGCTAGCCAGCAATTTTGAGGAAATGCTAGTGCGTCTCTCCCAAGCCTGGGAGCATCAGCGCCAGTTGGTCAGTAATGTTTCCCACGAATTGCGAACACCTTTAACCATTGTGTCTGGTTATTTGCAAAGTACCCTGCGCCGGGGGGATAACCTAACCGAAATGCAGCGCGACGCCTTGCAAACCGCAGCCTCGGAAACGGAGCGCACCATCCAACTCATGCAGGACTTGCTCGATTTGGCCCGGGCCGAAAGTGGCCGGATGCATTTTCAGCTGGATTGGCTGCCGGTCAACCCCCTGCTAGAAGACATCGTGGCGATGGCGCGAAAGTACAGCGGCCGTCAAATTCATCTCCAATTGCCCAACCATGAGGTCATGATCCGGGCCGATGCCAATCGCTTGCGTCAGGTGCTGCTGAATTTGATTGATAACGCCGTCAAGTATTCTGACCCCAAAGAATCTATCTCCTTACACCTCCTCTCCCAGGGCAGCCTCTCCGCTATTGAAGTTTGCGATCGCGGCATTGGCATCCCCTTGCAGCAGCAAACCCGGATTTTCGAGCGATTTTATCGAGCCGACGAAGCTCGCAACCGCCAGGGAGGAACGGGCTTGGGCTTATCCATTGTCAAAACCTTTGTGGAAGGCATGGGCGGATCGGTGGCGGTGCGCTCCCAGTTGGGCAAAGGCAGTACCTTCACCGTCACCTTTGCCACCATCGCTTAGCACAGGAGCAGGCAAGGAGCAACGCATTGACGGCAGAGGGATTCTGTCTAAAATGTAACTGTAAAGATTTATCGCAGTTAGCACAGGGTCAACCACCGATGACACAACCCCAACCGACCACCACCCCAGTCATTGAAGAGCCGAAGTTTGGATTTAACGAATATGCAGAGAGGCTCAATGGCCGTGCTGCCATGATTGGCTTTGCCCTCACCTTGGCTATCGAATACTTTACGGGTCAGGGCTTGCTAGCCTGGCTGGGCTTGAAATAAATTACCGCTGACGGCTTTCAAAGTATTGTCGCTGGCTGCACTCTGTTTCCCGATTGGGAGAGAAAGAGGCTAGCAGCCCTCTGAGAATTTCTTTCCTTTAAATCCCCTTAAACCGTAATTCTCCCTACTGACTTAACAGGGGCCCGCTCGGATAAGATACCCTAAAGTTAGATTCTCCAGGCATTCCCTTTAATCTTCAATGAACCTGCGGCCTCCTCGGTTTCTAAAATTGCTCTACCGCAAAGAACCTATTTCTAGTTTTATTTTGTTAGTAGGAGCGGTTGATGCGGTCATTGGCGGCGTTTGGCGGTCGCTGGACGCTCCTTTCCTTCGGGTTGGTGGTGGCTGCCCTGGCCTTGGTTGTCCGCTGGCGGCAATTGCAAAGAACCCAAACTGCCCTGGCTCAAGAAACGGTTCGGCACTTTTTACCGCCGAGTTCTTCGCGATCGCCCTTACCCTTGCTAACCAACGAAAAGCAGCGTCGATGACTGTTGCCCTTCCTCCTACCCTAAAAATTGGTGATGTTGCGGCTCACAGCGGGCTGTCGGTCAAGACCATTCGCTACTACGATGAGTTAGGCTTGCTCTCCGCTGCGGTGCGTCGGGGCAGGACAGGCTATCGCTTGTTTGAGCCGAAGATTTTCAACCGCCTGGCCTTCATCAAACGCGCTCAGTCCTTGGGGTTGAGTTTAGAAGAAATCAAGGAAATTTTAGCGATTCGCGATGGGGGAGAGCTGCCCTGCGACCGAGTTAAAGAACGGCTTCAGGAAAAGTTAGTCGCGATCGCCGCGCAAATCGCTGCGTTGGAGATGTTAAAGTCGGAGTTGCAAACCCTCTTGGCGGGCTGGCAGGAAGACCCGGCCCCAGAAGCGGCACAGCGCACCATCTGTCCCAACCTGCAACGTGACACCCATGAACGCGACGGGCAATCAGGCTAATTTCACCCCGCAGTCAAGCCACCAGCCAGCCATTTGGGCCAGTTGGTCGGTGGCAGTTGCGATCGCCATTTTGTCGGTGGAAGCGGTTGTGGCCCAACCCAATCCGGTGCAAAGGACGCCAGAGGCGTTCCCCGCAGGCAATGAATCGCTGCCCGTGGAACCCGGGGTTCAATGGCGAGGGGCCCGACTGATTTATCAACTCCAGGGTTTAAAGACCTCAGTTGACTCTGTGACCTTTAGCCCCGATAGCCAAATTGTCATCGGCGGTGGCGGAACCAACGATCCCCGCGCCATTTTCTGGTCGGTGGCATCTGGCAAAGAAATTGAAGATTTTCGCGCCCAGCAGCAATCGGTCAATGCCTTAACCTTTAGTCCCGATGGGCGGACGTTGGTGGCCGCGGGCAATAGTTCTGTTATTAACCTCTGGAACTGGCCTGGGGAGAAGTTTCGCCCCGATAAAGCGCTGCGACGCTTGTTTTTAGAGCATTTTTTGAACGTTCTCTCGGTGGCGATTACGCCGGATAGCCAGGTTTTAGCCAGTGGAGCGCTGGATGGCATTCGGGTTTGGGATTTGACCTCCGGGCGACCGCTCTATATTCTTTCCTATTTTGGCGATCCCGTGCTGTCTCTGGCCATGAATCCCGATGGCGTGCAGCTAGCCAGCGCCGGAACCAACGGGCGGGTGAGATTTTGGGATTTGCGAGCTGCGAGCTTGTTGCGGGAATTTCAGCCCCACACCCAGGCAATTCGCGGCATTGCCTACACGTCCGACGGCAGGACGTTAATTACCGCTAGCGACGATCGCACTATCAAGGTTTGGGATGGGGCAACGCTACAGCCACTCCAGGTATTCACGGGTCACACCGGGCCCGTGCGGGCGATCGCGCTCCATCCGAGCGGCAGAATTTTAGCCAGTGCTAGCAATGACGGGGTGCGGCTGTGGGATTTAACCACCGGAGAGGAAATTGCCTTGTTGACGGGCCATAATGACTGGGTAAGGTCTCTTTCCTTTAGTCCCGACGGAACCTATTTAGCTACGGGGGGCTTCGATCGCCTGATCAATCTTTGGCAGAGCGGGCCGTCCCTGGAACCGAATCCGGCCCCACCAGTCCCCACTCCCCAAGTCCCCGCCTCACCCCTACCGACCCAACCCATAACCGCTTTCCCCAATCAAGCTCAGTAGTGCAATGTGAGGTGAAATCCGTGTTAGGCCGTCGTCCGTTTCTGGTGGGCAGCGCTGCAACTGCCGCGATTTTCGCCGGTCAAGCCAGGGCGCATCAGGATTTAAAACCACCTCGCCTACAGCCAGGTGCTGGCGTCGGGCTGCTCGCTCCCGGCGGGGCGGTGTTTGAACGGGAAAAAGTTGCCATCGTTGAGGAGGCAATGGAAGCGCTGGGATTGGTTCCTTACCTGGCTCCCCACCTGTTTGACCGCTACGGCTATCTAGCCGGGTCAGACCGCGATCGCGCTCAAGACATCAATGAATTTTTTGCCGATCCCAAAATTCAACTGCTGCTGCCACTGCGGGGAGGCTGGGGCTGTGCGCGGGTGCTACCTTACCTGGATTACGAAACCATTAAGCGAACCCCTAAAATTCTTGTTGGCTTTAGCGATATTACCTCGCTGTTATTGGGCATTTACGCAAAAACGGGATTAATCACTTTCCACGGCCCCAATGGCATTAGCTCCTGGCGTCCGTACCAAACCGACGTGTTTCGGCGCGTGTTGTTTGGCGGAGAATCCTTGACCTTTGCCAATCCCCGCGATCCTGATGATGAGGGCCGCCTGATGCAGGTCAAAAATCGCATTCAAACCATCCAGCCCGGTCGGGCGCAAGGTCGATTAATCGGGGGCAATCTTTCCGTACTCTCCGGCATTGTGGGGTCGCCTTACTGGCCGGGCTTAAAAGGCGCAATTTTGTTTGTGGAAGACGTGGGAGAGACGATTTACCGGGTCGATCGCCTGTTGACGCACCTGAAGTTGGCCGGGGTTTTTGAAGAAATCGCCGGGTTTATTTTTGGAGAATGTACCAACTGCCTGCCGGACGCCGACTACGGCTCCCTGACTTTGGAAGAGGTGGTTTGGGGTCATATCCAACCGTTGGGCATTCCTGCCTGGTATGGAGCGGCGATCGGTCATGTAGAAAATATTATTACTTTGCCCGTGGGCGGACGGGTGGAAATTGACGCAGCGGCTGGCACAATTCGCCTGCTGGAAGCTGCCGTCGTTTAGCCGGTAACGGATCTACCTAGACTACTCCTGTTAACCCTCTTTTGTCAGTCTCCGAGTTCAAGAAGTAACTAAAAAGCCAGCTTACCTATCAGAAAAATGGGCATAAAATTGATTCATGCTCTCAATTAATTGATGAAAGCCTAGTAATAAATAACGCTCAGGAAAAGCTTCTAACCAAGGAACAATTAACCACAACAATATAATTAGTTACATGATCAAACCAAAGATTGTTCAAGGTATTTTTCCAGAAGTGTTGAATCTCGATACAGAACTTTACAAATCCAGGGTCTTTGTGTAAGTTTGAGCTTCTATTGCTGAGAATGGAGTCAATAGCAGAGCAAATTTTGTATCACCAGAACCAAGGCACAACTTGGTGCCCACCCCAAAAATCTTAAGATTCAACACTTGTGGCTGCTAGGCTACTTATCTATCTCAGGCGAATCTATAATGATTTTCGCAAAGTTCATGGATTTAGCATTATCTATCCACGTCAAATAATTACAGAAAGCAACTAGTAACTTAAAGTAAATTTTCTATGTCTCTGGCTCCATGAAGAACTCGGATAATTTGAAGAGGCACAGTATCAA
>JAAUTE010000209.1 GCA_012031815.1 Chloroflexaceae bacterium | reverse complement strand
AACTCCACATCCGCCTCCACTGCCACCGAATCGTATCCCTGCATCAAAGGATAGAGGAACTCGTGGAGGAAAATTGGTGTCTCCTGTCCATAGCGCTCGGAAAACCCCTCTTTTGCCAACATTTGCCCCACTGTCATCGTTGATAGCAGGGTAATAATCTTGGATAAATCCAACTGGGACAGCCACTCAGCGTTGTAGCGAATTTCCAGGCGTCCCGGCGTCTCAAAATCTAAAATCGGCTGCAACTGTGCTAAATAATCTTTGGCGTTGGCTTCGACCTGTTCTGGGGTTAACTGGCGACGCACCTCGGATTTTCCCGTCGGATCGCCAATTTGCGCCGTAAAATCGCCAATAATCACCACGGCAGTATGTCCGGCATCCTGAAACGCCCTCAACTTGCGAAAAGCAATGCTGTGACCCAGGTGAATCTCAGAACCCGTGGGATCGATGCCGAGCTTAACCCGCAGCGGACGGCCTTGCCGCAATCGTTGGGCTAAATTCTCCCCAGCACTCTCGCTATCTGGGCGATCGGGAAAAATTTCGCTGGTTCCCCGGTACAGCCATTCCAAATCGGGCCCCTGTGCAACCATGACAATTCTAAAGATGCAAATTCCCAGTTTCGCCAGCCAGCAAGATGCTAATCCGGCACGCCAAACTATTATAAAGGGTCGGACTACGCTAGCATCTCTCTTGAGGGCTTGAGCCGAGGAGGAACAAAATCTCTACAATACCTACAAACTTAACTCCTAATGTTTCACGCCGAGCCTCGACCTTAGCAAGTTGCCTGTATTCCATCGACCAGAGGAATTCCTGCCGTGTCGTCTACTGCTCTCAAGAAAAAAACAACCCCAGCCGCAGCCTGCTCCTCCTGAGCGTACCTTTTGGGGCGGAACGGTTAAAGTCGCTAGCGGAACAGCGCTGGGTTTGGTCTTACTGGGAACCTCCGCGATCGCCGGAGCCGTGGTGGGACTGAGCATTAGTTTTCGCAACTTGCCCGACGTGCGGGTACTGCGGAACTATGCCCCCAGCGAAACCAGCTACATTTACGACATTCACGGCAAGCTCCTCACCAGCATCCACGGCGAAGCTAACCGGGAAGTTGTTCCCCTCACGAAAATTTCTCCGGAACTGAAGCGAGCCGTCTTAGCCATTGAAGACAGTCATTTTTTTTACCACATTGGCATTAATCCCACCAGCATCGGCCGGGCGTTATGGGTGAACTGGCGGCAAGGAGGCGTCGTGGAAGGGGGTTCCACCATCACCATGCAGCTTGTCAAAAACCTGATGCTCAATCAAGAACGCACCGTCAGCCGCAAACTAGCGGAAGCTGTCCTAGCGATTCGGGTGGAGCAAGTCTTTAAAAAAACACGAAATTTTAGAACTTTATCTCAACAGCATTTATTGGGGCCACAATAACTACGGCGTTCAAACCGCAGCAGAAACCTACTTTAATAAACCCGCTTCCCAACTCACCTTAGCCGAGGCGGCCATGATGGGCGGCCTCATCCAGGCCCCGGAAGCCTATAGCCCCTTTATCGACTACCAGGAAACCAAACGGCGGCAGAAACTGGTTCTGGATCGCCTTCAGGAATTGGGCTGGATTTCAGCGCAACAGGCCCAGGACGCCTATAAAGAACCGTTAAAGATTGGCAAGCCCACCGCCTGGCGGCCCCGCCAAGTTCCCTACGTCACCGAAGCCGTCATCCAGGAGTTGAATCAGCGTTTTGGCAGTGAAACCGTGCAGAAAGGTGGAATGCGCGTCCAAACCACCATTGACCTCAATTTTCAACGCCAGGCTGAAGCTATCATTCAGCAAGCTCACCGACAACTGCGCGGTCGCGGCCTCGCCAACCATGAAATTGCCCTGGTGGCGATCGATCCCCGTACCCATTTCGTGAAAGCAATTGTGGGTGGCGTTGACTATAAAAGCAGTCAATATAACCGCGCCGTTCAGTCTCGCCGCCAGCCGGGGTCAGCCTTTAAGCCGTTTGTTTACTATGCGGCTTTTGCCACGGGCAAGTATGATGCCGGGTCTTACATTGAAGACCGTCCTGTGCGCTATCGAGACGGCAATGGCTACTATGAACCGAAAAACTACGGCGGCGGTTATGCCGGGGGCATGAGCTTGCGGACGGCGCTGATTCAATCGCGCAATATCCCTGCCGTGGTTCTCGGCCAGAAAGTTGGGCTGGATAAAATTATTGACGTGGTGCGTACTCTGGGTATTGATAGTCCCCTCGATCCGGTGGTTTCCCTGCCCCTGGGCGCGATCGGGGTGACTCCGCTGGAAATTGCTGGGGCCTATGCCACCCTCGCTAACGATGGTTGGCATTCTGAACCCACGGTCATCGTTCGGGTCACAGACACGCGGGGGAATTTGCTCCTAGATAATACACCGGAACCGAAGCTGGTACTCGATCCCTGGGCCGCGGCTACCCTTAACGGCGTGCTGCAAGGGGTAATCGACGAAGGAACCGGGCAAGCGGCTCAAATTGGGCGTCAGGCGGCGGGTAAAACCGGGACTACTAGCTCAGAGAGGGATGTATGGTTTGTCGGTTATGTGCCTCAGCTAGCGGCGGCGGTTTGGATTGGCAATGATAACTATGCGCCCCTCGGCAAGGGGATTACCGGCGGGGGCTTTGCGGCTCCCATCTGGCGGGATTTTATGCTTAAAGCCTTAAACGGCCAACAGGTGCAGTATTTTACCTCAGCCACGAAATTTCCCCGTCCCAAGCCGAAAAATTAGTCCGCGATCGCCCATCGCCTCAATCCCGGAATCGGGACGGGCTGAGTTACAATCTGTTAAGTAACTGAGAAGGAAGGCGGGCATGCGGGTTGCGATCGTGGGTGCTGGACTGGCTGGCATGGCGACAGCGGTAGATTTAGCCGATGCGGGTCATCAGGTTGAGATTTTTGAATCTCGTCCCTTTGTGGGCGGCAAGGTGGGCAGTTGGGTCGATAAAGACGGCAATCATCTCGAAATGGGCCTGCATGTCTTCTTTGGCTGTTACTATCAGCTCTTCGATTTGATGGAGAAGGTAGGTGCGCTCAAGCATTTACGGTTAAAAGAACACGCTCACACTTTTATTAACCGAGGCGGACGGATTGGGTCGCTGGATTTTCGCTTTCCGGTAGGCGCACCGTTTAATGGACTCAAAGCTTTTTTTACGACCTCTCAGCTCGGTACGGTGGATAAGCTCGCCAATGCCCTGGCGTTGGGAACGAGTCCCTTGGTGCGGGGATTGGTGGATTTTGCGGGGGCAATGGGGACAATTCGGGATTTGGATTCGGTGAGTTTTGCCGATTGGTTTCGCAAGCAGGGCGGCAACAATGGCAGCTTGAAACGCCTCTGGAATCCAATTGCCTATGCGTTGGGGTTTATCGATACGGAGCAGATCTCCGCTCGCTGCATGCTGACGATTTTTCAGTTGTTTGCGGCGCGGACGGAGGCGTCGGTGTTGCGGATGCTGGCAGGCTCTCCCGACGAGTATTTACACAAGCCGATTGTGGCCTATTTAGAGGCGCAGGGAGCCAAAATTTACACGCGCAGGCGGGTGCGGGAAATTCTCTACACCGAAGGCCAGCCGCCGCGGGTGACAGGGTTAGTGGTGGCCGATGGAGAACGGGAGGAAACCCTTATCGCTGATGCCTACGTTTGTGCCGCCGATGTTCCGGGAACTCAGCGATTATTACCAGAAGCCTGGCGTCAGTGGCCCCAATTTGACAATATTTACAAACTAGATACAGTTCCCGTAGCAACGGTGCAGTTACGCTTTGACGGTTGGGTGACGGAACTCAATGACCCCCAGCAACGCCAGCAACTCCAGCAGGCGGCGGGCATCGATAATTTGCTTTACACGGCAGATGCGGATTTTTCCTGTTTTGCCGATCTTGCCCTGACTAGCCCGGCCGATTACTACCGAGCGGGTCAAGGTTCTCTGTTACAAGCGGTTTTGACCCCAGGCGACCCTTTTATTAAAGAAAGCAACGAGGCGATCGCTCAGCATGTCCTCAAGCAGGTGCAGGAGCTGTTTCCCTCTGCTCGGTCTTTGACGCTAACCTGGTCTAGCGTGATCAAGTTGGCGCAATCGCTCTATCGAGAAGCACCGGGGATGGATGTTTATCGCCCCGATCAGGTCACCCCGTTGGCGAACTTCTTCTTGGCGGGGAGCTATACCCAACAGGATTATATTGATAGTATGGAAGGCGCAACCCTGTCGGGCCGTCGGGCTGCAAAGGCGATTTTGTCCGCTGCTGACCAAATTACATCCCTTAGCCCCTTAGCCATGCGTTAATTGCGCGACCTTTAAGAAATCCTCATGTCTAACTGGTTAGAACATAGCGTACAGGTTGAAGTCGAGGCTCCTATGGATTTGGTGTGGGGGCTGTGGTCGGATCTAGAGCAGATGCCGCGCTGGATGAAGTGGATCGAGTCGGTGGAGGTACTGGCCGATGACCCCGAACTCTCCCGCTGGAAGTTGGCCACAGGCAGTTTGAAGTTTACCTGGCAGTCGCGCATTCTCGCCGTGGTTCCCCATCAAATTATTCAATGGGAGTCAGTGGATGGCTTGCCCAATCGCGGGGCAGTGCGTTTTTATGACCGGCATGGAAATAGTGTCGTCCGTTTAACCATTGCCTATGCAATTCCGGGAATTTTGGGCCGCCTGATGGACGATCTTTTCCTGGGTAAGGCAGTGGAAGGGACGATTCAGGCAGATTTAGAGCGCTTTCGCGATTACACCTACGAGCTGATGCAGCGATCGCCTTCAGTGGAGGCCCAAGCCTGAGTGATCGCCCAATTAACCGCTGTAAAAACTGGTTAATTGCCGCTAATTCTAGAGAAATCTGAATAAAAGGATGGCTCTCTTCTTCAGGGTAGAGGCAAACTACAAACCTGCCTCGTTAAGCTTGGGCTAGGCATCTTCAGCTAGTCAGAGCTTGGCCCTGCTAATCTCGGATTACTTCCATCGCAGGGTTAGTATCCTTGGCATAGCCCTAGGTTTTCGCTAGCGAGATCCCGGTTTACTACAAACAGTCTTGAACGCTATATTGAGGGCATAAGTGTGAATACGATGCACCTAAAGTCAATTCGTCTATTTTTGGCAAGTGCGGCGGCGATCGCAACCTTGGAGATCGCGACGGTAGGGGCGGAAACTGTGCCCACAATCCCTCAAGGAGATAACTTGGCGAACGCAAATAATGCGCAAGCAACACCCATTCAGCTTGATTTAGCGGGAACCGTTGCCTCCGATAATCCGGAAGCGGGCGTTCTCACCTCCAGGGAATTTGAGCAAGATCTGGATCGCCAAGCCGCAGCCCTGGATGCTAAATTCTTGGATTTGTCTGCTGACTCGACACGCTTGTTGTCTCAGGCGGAATCAGACAGCCTCATCGGCCAGGAAGGCGTTATCGACGAGGTTCAAGAAGAAGTCGAGCAGGTTAACCCCGGTAGAGCGACCCGCTCTAGCCCAAGCTATATCGGCCTCGGCATTAACATCGGCTTGGGAGATGGGGATAGCAATTTGGGGGATACGAGCTTTTATCTGTTCAGCAAACTGGGCTTACTTCCCTACCTATCTGTGCGTCCGGCTTTGGCCATTGAAGATAGCGTCACGATTTTGCTGCCGATTACCTACGATTTTCGCTTTACCGCCACTGACCCCAGCGAAGCGGCGACGGAATTTTTGGGGGTGGCTGTCAATCCCTATGTGGGCTTGGGGCCGGCCATCAATACCGAAGATGAGGTGAATCTGGATTTAGTGCTCACAGGCGGCCTGGATATTCCCTTTACGACCGATTTCACGGGGAACGCTTCCATCAGTGCCACGGTTATTGACGAGCCAGCGGTGGGCTTGCAGCTTGGCGTTGGCTATAACTTCCGCTAAACTGTTACCTGGCCTGACAACCTCTCTACAGGGTTCGCTTCGCCCTGAGCAAGCCCTCTGGAAAGGAGGAGTTGTCTGCGCCCTGCGGGGATTCCCCTCAGATAACTTCTCTTTTTTCCACGTATATGCAGCACTGTTCCCTTGCGATCGCCGCTGTGGGATTTCTGAGCCTGGGTTTCGCCGAGACTTCAGCCTTTGCCCAAACCCAACCGTTGGATCTAGATTTGTCGCCGGAGATTATTGAGAGCAGTCCGACGCTCCAGGAGTGGCAGCGGCAAATTCCCAATGTTCTCGAAGAAATTCGCCGTGACCCCAGTTTCCGCACCCGCTTGCGCCTGGGTTACTCCCAGTTTCCCTCTAGCGGCGATGCGGGCGGCCTTCACCTTGGGGTGGAAGATGTCTTTCTCGGTCGCACGGGGTTGACCCTCAGCGGGGACTACCAAGCTTCCTTTAATGGCGATCGCGAAGCAGCGGGGGCAAATCTGCAATACTATGTTTTACCCCTGGGGAGCTACGTCAATCTCGCGCCGGTAGTCGGCTATCGCTATATCGAGAGTAATGACTTTAATACCGATGGACTGAATTTGGGGGCGAGGGTGCGCTTGGTGTTGTCGCGAACGGGCGCAGCGGATATTACGCTCACCCAGAGTTTTGTGGCCCCCGGCAGCGATGCAGAAGTCGGTATTACGGTGCTGACCCTTGGCTACGCGGTTACGTCTCAGGTGCGCCTGTCTTTTGATTTCGAGCAGCAGAATTCCCCGGAAGACCAGGATAATCGCTTGGGGCTGGGCCTGGAATGGCTGCCTTGAGTCAGAATTTCAACCCATCTACTTTCAAACACCCGAAACAAGTCTCCTCAATTCTCAGGTTTGGGCCATGGCATCACCCCAGAGGGGAGCTACGCTGGAGCCTTCGGGGTTGCACAGTTGTTGCAGGGTGAGGTTGAAGTCTGGGTAGGAAATGGCCGCGGCTTCGGCTCCGTGAATAATGGTCGTTCCCGTGGCACTCAAGGCAGCGATCGCTAAACTCATGGCGATGCGGTGATCGCCGCAGGACTGGTTGCTGTACCCCGCAGCGGCGTCGGTCCAGT
>JAAUTE010000208.1 GCA_012031815.1 Chloroflexaceae bacterium | reverse complement strand
GGTTCCTCTCCCCGTCCCCGCCCGCCCGGCAACCTGGGTCAGGATCTGGAATGCCCGTTCCCCTGCCCGATAATCCGACTGGTGCAGCAAACCATCGGCGGCCACGACCCCTACCAAGGTAACCCCTGCAATATCCAGTCCCTTGGTCAGCATTTGCGTCCCCACCAGGACATCCGCCTCCCCCTTGGCAAACCGGGTTAGCAAGGTGCGGTGTGCCCCTTTGGTTCGGGTCGTGTCACTATCAAACCGCAACACCCGCAACGCTGGAAACCTCTGTTGCAACTCCAGGGCCACTCGCTGAGTACCGCTGCCAAAATGCTTGAGATAGGGAGAACCACAGGCGGGACAGAGGCGGGGCTGCAATTGGGCGAAATTACAGTAATGGCAGCGCAATAAGGGGGTCGCTCCCTCATGGGTGTAGTGATAGGACAGGGAAACATCACAGTGGGGACATTCCAGCACCGTACCGCAGCTACGACAGGAGACAAAAGTACTGTGACCCCGACGGGCAATAAATAAAATCCCCTGCTGTCCCTTCTCTCCCAGGGATTCCAGTTTGGTTGCTAAAATTCGGCTAAAAATTGAGCGATTGCCGCTTTTCAGCTCTTGGCGCATATCCGCGATCGCCACCGGAGGCAGGGGACGGGCCCCAATGCGCTCTGGCAGAGACAGATAGCTTACGGTTGGGTTGGTTGCCGTCGCCGCTCGCCAGGTTTCCAAGGAGGGGGTAGCCGACCCCAAAATTAGGGGACAAGCGGCTAATTCCGCCCGCCATTGGGCCACGAGACGGGCATGGTAGGTCGGTGCCGGCTGGTCTTGCTTAAAGCTGCTGTCATGTTCCTCATCCAACACCAGCAAACCCAAGCGGGGCAGGGGGGCAAAAATCGCCGATCGCGTCCCGATGACCACCTGGGGTTCCCCGGAAAGCATCTGCCGCCAGGTATCGTAGCGTTCTCCCTCCGATAGGGCGCTGTGATAGATGCAAACCCGATGGCCAAAGCGAGCCTGGAAGCGATCGCTCAATTGGGGCGTCAAGCCAATTTCCGGAACCAGCACCAGCGCCGACTGTCCCCGATCTAGCACGGGCGCGATCGCCTGGAGATAGACCTCGGTTTTTCCCGACCCTGTCACCCCGTGGAGCAGCACCTGGTTATACCCCTGCAATTGGGCGATCGCCCCTAGCGCTCGGGCCTGGGCTTCATTCAAGGTCTTGGCGCTGTCGGCAGCGGCCGCACTGGTGGCTAACCGCAATTTTTCTCGTTCTTCCAGAAGCAACGCCCCTTTTCGCGCCAGGGACTCCACCACGCTTGAGCTAACCTGACTGATTTGCAGCAATTCGCTCAGCCACAGCTCTCCTCCCCGCTGGCGCAGCACCTGTAAAACCTCCCCCTGCTTCGGCGTCAGCTCTAGCTCTGGGCGATCGCTAACCAGCAGCACCGCTTTTTGGCGCTTGGCCCGCAACGGTTTCGGCGAAGCCAAATAGCTTTCCACCCAGCCCCGTTGGAGCAACTCCCGCAGTCCCCCACTGGCTTCCCGTACCTGTCGCCGTAAATACTGCGCGCTATAGTCTCCCCCCTTTTGGGCCATCAACAAGCGCAACATGGCAGCCGCCGCCCCAGAACAGGTGGACAGGGCATTTTCTGGTAAAAATTGGGGTCTCAGGCGAATACGCCGCTGCGATCGCTGGAGTAACCCTGGGGGAAGGGCCGCCCGCATCGCGACAAACAGGTCTGTATGATAGTAATGTGCCACCCGCTCCAGCAACTGCCAGTAAGTGCGCTCAAACAGCCCCGAAGCAATGACGTCTTCCACTTCCTTAAGCTGGACGCCCGATAACTGAGGCGGCAGCGACCAGCGCCAGCGCACAGCAATCCCGCCCACGGTCTGGGTTCCCAAGGGGACGCTAAGAACATCTCCCAACTCAACCGAGAGGTCAGCCGGCAGGCGATAGGTCAATAACTCTTTCAGCCCCGGACAATCAACTAAAACTTCTATCCACTGAGCCGATGCTTCAGAGCAATCGCGAGAATCTGGCTCACTCCAGAGAGAACCCGCGCCGAGATCGAGCATGTGCGCCTTGGTAAAGAAGACAACAACTCCAGGTTACCGTTCTCCCAAAGCGATTAACATTGCCATCACTTCACCTTCATCTCATCACCATATCAGTAACTGTTGCCAAGTTAGCCTTTTGTCAGCTTATCTTTGTCTTTGTACAGAAGCCTGTAACTCGCCGGGTAGTTCTTAACTTCCCGCCCTTCAATCTCTCACCCAAGGTAGAGTCGCCTGAGTGATGCCCATGAGATGCTAGCGTTGAAGCATCACCGGTTCACAAAAATTGACAGAATCACCCGATCGCGGCGATCGCTGATAGTAATCATTTTATCTATTGACCTTAACAATCCCCCTCTCCCCCATAGGAGAGCCTTCAACAAGAAGCTCAACCTGTTCATCGTTAAAATTCTTCCCTCTCGCAAGAAGTAACCGATTAATTATTGCTTCTGGAATAGCCACGGTAAATGTAGATATGTGATGGGGCGTACAAATTCAAGGAGGGCTTCTGCTAGTCTAGACGTGGGCAATCTGTGGCTCAATGGTTGCCTCCGCCTTAAAAGTTTTAACCGCTGAACTACTAGTCATAAGCACTTTTTTTTGTTAGAACTGGAGAAATTATCGAAGTCAAAACCCATTCATTCTGCCCGGAACTGCGGCACCATTAAATCTCCTTGAAAAGCAATCTAGCGGCGGAGCTATTCGCCCAGCCAGCAATCAATCGTCCCGCTGATAATCTAGGATGCCTATGAACATCGTTGAGTTGACCCCAAATGATTCTTTCGAGCCGACTGCAAATGTCGACGTTTTAGATAATTTAGATAACCTGGACATTCGCGTCGAAGAGGATTTGGAGCTAGTCGAGGTCGAGTTTTCTGAGGTCAGCGAGGAACCCAGAGGCAGCCGTCGGGCTAGTAAAGCCATTTCCGAAGATACTGTCGGTGCTTTTTTTAAGGAAATGGCCCGTTATCCTTTGCTAAAGCCGGACGAGGAAATCGAGCTGGCTCACCGCGTCAAGTTTTTGGTGGATGCGGATGAAATTCGTCAATCTTTGGCTCAGGAGCTGGGACGATCGCCAACCAAGGCGGAGCTGGCTGTGGCTATGGGTCTCGACGGCGATCGCCAACTGGAGAACCGACTGTATCGAGGACGGGTCGCCAAACGCAAGATGATTCGCTCGAATTTACGGTTGGTGGTCTCCATTGCCAAGCGCTATCTCAATCGCGGCGTGCCGTTCCTGGATCTGATTCAAGAAGGGGCCATTGGGTTAAACCGAGCTGCGGAAAAATTTGACCCCAATAAAGGCTATAAATTTTCAACCTATGCGTACTGGTGGATTCGTCAAGCCATTACCCGCACCATTGCCAATGACGCTCGCACCATTCGCCTGCCGATCCATATTGTCGAAAAACTTAACAAGCTCAAGAAAGCCCAGCGTACCCTCAAGCAACAGCTACATCGCAATCCCAGTGAGGAAGAGCTAGCCGAAGCCCTGGAGATCACTCCGCCCCAACTCCGGCAATTACTACAATTACGTCGCCAATCCCTGTCTCTTAACCATCGGGTAGGCAAGGGCGAAGATACGGAGCTAGTCGATTTGCTGGAAGACGATGGCATGCAGTCTCCCGAAGACAAGATGAACGAAGTCATGCTGCGACAAGCAAGTCTCTGATGTTCTCAGTGATGTACTCACCGAACGGGAAAAAGATGTCATTTCTTTGCGTTACGGATTGACTAGTTCCCAGCCCCATACCTTGGAGGAAGTGGGCGGTATTTTTAACCTGTCCCGCGAGCGAGTGCGTCAAATTCAAAGTAAAGCCATGCGCAAGCTGCGCCGTCCCCAGGTGGCTCGCCGTCTCAAAGGCTGGTTAACCTAGAAAAGTTGGTAAAATCCAACACAAGGGGTTACTTCTTCTAAGTGGTCACCAAATTTTCTCCCATAGATGGCGCGGTCGTTAGGTATCGCGCTGTTTTGCTGGTGGCGAACCAAGGATTGTCAGGGAGGCTGGGCATGTTAAAATTTAACGTATCTTTAGTAAAATTCTCTTGAGAAGGTAGCGAAATAAATGGAATTAGCACTGCTGTTGGCGAAACTTCCGGAAGCTTATTCTTTATTTGACCCCGTTGTGGACGTACTTCCGGTTATTCCCCTATTGTTCCTGGCTTTAGCCTTTGTTTGGCAAGCCTCGGTCGGTTTCCGTTAAACGGCTGCCATCGATTCCAGTTTCCCTAAAATGGGCATCTTAGCCTTGATTCAGCTTTGATGCCCTTGTTTTATGGGAATAAACCCTAGCGCTCAGGCGTAAACCGTTCCTCACACCAGCTCCCGTGCAAACCGTAGGGAATGTGATGTTTAAGCCGGGCGACTGCGACCTGCTTCCAGGTTTGGGCGTCCAAGATGACGATATCGGAAGCGTGGCGAGCTGAGTTGTAGATAACCGAGAGAACCCACCCTTCATCTTCTGCGATCGCCCCTGGTTTGTGGACAAAAACCGGTTCACCCACAAAACCCTGGGGAGCAAAGGACTGTAATTGGCGATCGCCCGTCTTCAAATCCAGTTTTAATAAGGCTTGCAGGGGAGCATTGCCCGTGGGAGCATGGGCTGCACCCAGGTAGAGATAGCGATAGGGGCGGCCCGAGTGCTGGGGATTGAGGGTCGGAAACTCACAGCAGCGAGGCTCCAGAATTTTCCCATCGATTTGCTCCGTCGCCAAATCGATGCGGAACCGCCAGAGCTGCCCCGGAGAGAGGGACTCAAACTCCACCTGCTGATAATCCGTACCTGGCTCCACTGCGGGCAACGCTCCATAGCAAATGGAGTCGAAATAGATTGCGCCCCCCTCTTCAAAGGCATTGGCGTGGTGAAACACGAATCCTGCTGGCGTTTTCAGGAGTTTCAGGGGTCGGTAAAGGGGCTGCCGCGGAATAATAGCCACCTGGGCGGGCCGTTGGGGATGAAACTGGACGCACTCTCCGGCTCCTCGCCAGCCCAACAGGAAGGGCAGCGGATTAAAGGTCACCGCATTCTGTAAAAACAGGCAATAGTGGGGCGTAATGGCAAAATCGTGGATAAAGGCAAACCCGGGCAAACTGTGGACATGCGATCGCAACAAGCTGCCGTCGGCTGCCAGCTCGTAAAGGGTGATGGTGGTAGACAGCCCCGGCTTCAGGGAAAAATTCACCAAGCAAGGCTGCCCATCAGCAAAGGAACAACTGGGATCGAAGCGAGGATGGGCCGAAAAAGCGCCGGTCTTCTCCAAAATGCCTCCCAGGGTATCCAAGCCGAGGGTTTCCAGCGTTTGGGGATCGAGGCGATGGGGTAAGGCTGCCTCCCAAAGAGCCAATAACTTACCGCCCCAGTAGATGACATTGGTGTTGGCAATATTTTTGATCCGAAAATCCAGACAATTGGCCAGCCAGCCCCCCGGTTTTTGCGTACCAAAGACGCCGCGATAGAGAATTTTTCCGGCCTGCTGTTCTTCCACATAGCCCTGGGTGCGAACGAAGCGGTTGCGGTAATGGACGCGACCTCCCTCAAACCCAATGGCACTTATCATCCCATCGCCATCAAAGGGATGGGCAAGGTTGGTGCCGCCGATGGACAGGAGTCCCGGCCCGTTGCGAAACAGGGTTCCTCGCAGCGCCAGCGGAATTTCTCCTTCAATGTCTTCTACCCAGTAGTCGTATTCTGTGCTTTGGGATTGGTAGCCCCGCTGCCAGTTCTGGCGATCGTAGGATTTTGGCGTTTCGGTAGGAACAAGATAGGTCATAGGACTCAAATCACCAGGAAAGGAAAATTTTAGTCTTCAACAACATACTTGCGCTGAAGCTCCAGCCTTAAGGGTGGCTTGCTTTCGGAAACAGCTTGCGGCTCACTCTCTTGAGGTGAGGGGAGAACGACAACTTTATCGGCCAACACCTTGGGATCGCCCGTAGGCAGCCAGCCCAAAAATAGCAGCGGCAGCAGCGTCGAGAGGTTGGTGATGAGAATCAGCAACCACAAATGCTCAAAATTACTTTCTGTAACTCCCAGCCATTGAGTCAACAACGCCCCTGATTCCTTAGAAAGCAGCCCCGCTAAATTCCAAATCGACATCAGCAGGGCAAATAAGGTCGCTTCAACTCCCTGAGGGCAAAGGCGAGCGGACAGAACTAGCACGGGCATAAAGGCAATCTGACCCATCATCGTCAGTACCAAACTATCCCCAAACTAAACCAATGGTCGTCAATGCCGAGGGTGCGATTGGCGTGGGTCACCAGCACTAGGGCGCTCAGGCCCAATCCGCTAGAAATGACCGTACTCCAGCCCAAGATCGCCCGAAATGGCACGTCTCTCAGGAAACGCTGATAGATCCAAATACCCAGCAAAGCCGCCAAACTGGTGACCAGGCGCACCCGTCCCAAAAACTCCGGTTTAAAGCCTAATTCGTTGGTAATAAAGAAAAAGAAAGCTGAATCTGCCGTTGGCGTCACCTGCCAGAGAAACACAAAGGCCGTTGGCAGTAAAATTCCTGGCTGTTTAATCGCCTGCCAAAGTTGACGGCCTTGCTGGCCAATGGGCTGCACCAGCAACGGGCCGGGACTGTCTGCCGGGGAAACCCGCTCTTCCGCAATCAGCCAGGCCACCGCCGAAACTAACAGGGGAAACACCGCCGCGATCGCAAACACCGAGGGATTGCTCAAATGCTCCAACAGCCAGCCGCTCAAATAGGCCGTCACCAAGCCCCCCAGCCGCTGAAACCCCCCAGGTAAGAGACTGAAGCGAGCCTGCCTGGCGCAGGGATTCCTTCCTGGCTCGCTCGACCACCAAAGAATCCGCAATCACATCGCTGATAGCCACGGAAACCGACCCCAGCAAAATCGCTACCGTTGCCTGCCAAGGCGATCCACCCAAGCAGCTAAGGCGATCCAAGCCAGACAGCCGAGCAAACCGGAGAGAATCAGGTAA
>JAAUTE010000207.1 GCA_012031815.1 Chloroflexaceae bacterium | reverse complement strand
CGAGGAGAGTGCCACAGAAAATACGCTTTTGCAAATAGAAAGGTAAGGGTGCAAGGTGCGGTAAGAGCGCACAGCAGTATCGTGAGGTACTGGCTCGGTAAACCCCGGTTGGAAGCAAGGTCGCAGGGACTAGGGTTGGTCTTTTTCCCGTCCCGTTTTAGGAGAACCGCAAGAGGTGTTTGGTAACAGGCATCCCAGATAGATAACTGCCCTCTGCCTATGGTAGAGAACAGAACCCGGCTTATGTCCAACTCTCTCTTTTTTTATGGGAATACAGACTAGTTTGCTAAGTCATGCTTGCACAACCGCGACGAGAAAGAGACCTACAAAATTACTGGCCAAGCTGGGACTAGACCAGGAGGCGATCGCAGCGGTGAATTGGTCGTTGTTGGATTTAGCCCTGACCATCCCAGTGTTGCCAAAACCGAGAATTATGAACAGCTTGAGTTTTAGGGGATGCGGTGGCCCGACTGGTGGCGGCAGAGGTGTTGCTCGAAACTATCCCAGGCATCGGTGGGAGAATTTGCGGCGGTGCGCTCGGTGCTGGTAAGCGATCGCCTGTTGGCGGAATTTGCCCAGCAGTTTGGCCTGGAGCGATACGTAGTCATGACCAGCAGTGTGGCTGCCGACCGTTTGGGAGAGCGATCGCGCTTGGCGGATGCCTTTGAGGCGGTGTTGGGGGCGCTGTATTTGAGTACGGGGACGATGAAGCTGATACGGCCCTGGCTCGATCCCCTACTAGCGGAAAAGGCGGCGGAAGTTTATCGCGATCCGGCCCGACAGAATTACAAAGATGCTCTTCAGGAGTGGACGCAGGCTCAGCACAAATGCTTGCCCCAGTACCGCACCCAGTTTAACGAGCCGGCCCGGGTGGAGTCAGAGCGGTTTATCGCTGAAGTTTGGCTACAAGAGCAATGTTTGGGGGTCGGCACGGGGCACTCGAAAAAAGCCGCCGAACAAGCGGCCGCAAAGGTTGCTTTTTTAGCCATTGTCAGTCCTCAAACCGGTTAAAGGGCAAAAACCTATGAAAGAACAATTGATTGGGCGATCGCCAGCGGAGTTAAGTTTGGAGGCGTTTTTGGCACGACTGGAGACAAAACCGGCCAGTGAATACATTGATGGTAAGATTTATACCAAACCCATGCCCCAAGGTCAGCACAGCCTGCTACAAACTCGTTTAACAGCGGCCATTAATGCAGCCGGGGAGCAATCGCGCTTGGTGTATGCTTTTAGTGAATTGCGCTGTAGTTTGGTGGGCAGTCTCTGGTTCCAGATATTGCGGTGTTTCATTGGGAGCGAATTCCCTTAACTCCAGCCGGAGAAATTGAAAATCGTATTACCATTCCGCCGGATTGGTCAATTGAAATATTATCTCCCCAACAGTCAGAGGCGCGGGTTGTTGCCAATATTTTGTTTTGTTTAAGTAGCGGGACGGAGCTGGGCTGGTTAGTTGACCCAGAAGAACGGCTTGTTATCAGTTTTCAGCAGGGCCAGCAACCAGAAGTTAAACAGGGTAGCGAGCTGTTACCGGGTTTATCGCGTCTTGCTAGTTGGCAACTGACTACGGCGGAATTATTTGAGTTACTCAGTTTCAGCTAGTCCCTCACTTTGCTAGGATTTGACGAGATTTTCTAGCCTGGGTTAAAAATGACAGTCACAGAACATCGATTCACCTATCAACCGCACCATAAACCCAATCAATTAATTTGCGGCGAGGGGCAAACGGCGATTGTCACAGGTTGGACGGTCAGACAGTCCGTGGCTAAATTATGCGATCGCGCTGATTATGCAGTCGTTGGTAATTTATACAGTCCAACCAGAGGAATTAGTCCGCTGTTGCGAAATTTACTGGCGAATCCTCACGTTCGTTATTTGGTGATTCTCAATGCGACCAGAGAAGACCGGAATGCGGGTGGCTGTCAATGTTTAAGAGATTTTTTTGAGCAAGGATTTAGGCAGGGAAAGACCGATACTGGACGAGATTGTTGGGTGATTAATTCCGAGATTCCTGGCTATATTGACAGGGAAATTTCGGCTGAAGCCTTAGAAACATTGCGACAATTTATAGAATGGCGAGAAGCTAGCTCTATTGCAGAAGCCGTTGATCTCGTCAAAACTTATGCCGTTCGAGTTCAAGAAACCTGGGGAGAGCCGCTAATCTTTCCCGTGAGCGAAACAACCCCCACCGTTTTACCCGGGCCGAGGTACGGGCATCGCATCGAAGGAAAAACCATTGCCGAAACCTGGGTAAAAATCATTCACCAAATTAAAACCACCGGAACCATTCGACCCACGGGCTACGATGGCAAATGGCAAGAGTTAATTGATTTAATGGCCGTAGTTACCAATGAGCCACCAGAATTTTATTTTCCTGAGCCTAATTATTTACCAATCGATCGCCCATTCATTGAAAATTATATTTCTCAGATTTTGGACGATGTTCCTTATGTTGAGGGAGTCAAATATACCTATGGTCAGCGCTTGCGATCGTGGTTTGGACGAGATCAAATAGAGCAGGTCATCGCTAAGCTTATTGGAGAAATCGATGCCGCAAGTGGCGTGATGTCACTTTGGGATGTCAAAAGACCACGAAAAAGGAGGAAGTCCCTGTTTAAATCATCTCTGGGTGAGAGTAGTTGCCGGAGAATTATCTTTAACTGCAACGCTTCGTAGTAATGATATGTTTGCGGCTTGGCCAGCAAATGCGATGGGATTGAGGGCATTACAGCAGTATATTCGTGACGAAATCGCCAAGCGATCGCAATACGATTTAAAAATAGGGCCGCTCATCACAATTAGTCAAAGCGCCCATATTTATGACGATACTTGGGAGAATGTGGATCGCGTGATTGCCAATCAGTACACAAAGATTTATCAACAACGAGATTATTACGATCCCTCTGGTAATTTTTTGATTGAACTAGAGGACGGTAAAATTGCGGTTAAACAGACAACGCCGGGGAGTGGTGAGGTTGTTGCTTGCTATTCTGGCAGGAATCCACTGAAATTGATTAGAGAAATCTGTGCTGCTTCGCCTGCGATTCATCCAGAACACATTGGCTACTTGGGAATTGAGCTTCAGAAGGCTACTGAATCTCTTAAACTGGGAAAGCAGTATTTTCAAGATAGTAGCTCATGAGCGATCTCGAACAGCAGCGACCAACGTGGGACGAATACTTTTTAATGTTGGCTAAGTTGGCTGCAACTCGTTCAACTTGTTTAGCGTTCCCAGTAGGGGCGGTTATCGTCAAAAATAAGCAGGTTTTAGCAACCGGTTACAACGGTTCGCCTTCTGGGTCGGTTCACTGTACTGCTCAGGGGTTTTGCTATCCAGGGCTAGATAGCTGTGACGCTAGCAAGGAGTTACCGTCTCGCGCAGTCCATGCCGAAGCCAACGCGATCGCCCAAGCGGCCAAAAACGGGATTTCCACAGAAGGAGCCAGGATCTATGTAACCTTAGAGCCGTGCCTATCTTGCTTAAAGTTGCTGATTTCTGCCGGAATCAAGGAAGTTTTCTACGAGACAAGCTTCAATGGCGGTGATAAACTCCTTGTCAGAGATTCATTTGTGAAGGAAGGCTTAGTTGTGCTGACTAAGATTGAGTTATCCGAGACAACTGCTACAAGAGCCGCTCAATTTCTCCTTAATCCGACTTCAATCGCTGGTGAGAAAACTAAATCATTTTGTAGCTAGTTAACCTATTCAAATTCTTGTTGAAACAATTCTGGTGATTTATGTTTTTAGTGACGTAGATATTAAAGCCGCCTTGGCTGAGAAAGGAAGAAATGATGAGCATGTTTGGCTTGAAATTTATCCATATGACCAAAATGATTCTAGTCCTTACGTAACACCAGTTGGATATGATTTAAGAATTGGAGAGAAAGGGTTTTCTTGGAAACAGAAGAAGGAATTTAACATTGAGCAGGATAAAAAAATAGAGATTCGTCCTGGCGACACAGTTGTTATTCAGACATTTGAGAAAATATCTCTTTCAAAAAATGTTGCAGGAACCATACATTCTATGGTTTCTCGTGTTGTCCCTAATGCACTCTCCCACATATCAACTACGGTAGATCCTGGTTGGAGTGGAAAAATGCTTGTTTCTTTTCATAATTTCCGAGACACTTCGGTTGTATTGGAATATAAAAGCCCGTTTTGTACAATTTGTTTCTATCAGGTAAAGCAAGGAGCTAAGGGTGATGTGCGGAGTTCTGTAGATCAAAGCGACAATTGGGATCGACTTCAGGAGTTAGCTCGTAATGAAAAAACGGGACTTGAACAAGAAGTTAAAGAGCGTCGTATATGGCTAGGTTCTTTTTTTATTATTTCATTCTTTGCCGCGACTATTCTTGCGCTGTGTAAGCCAAATTTTGGTGCTTCTATTGCAGCAGTGATAGGGGGATTCAGCCCAATTGTCACCGAATTGATAAAATCTCGGAAAAACTAGAAATGTTATTAGGAGTAAGAAAGCAGTAGAAAAATATGCCGATAATATCCATAAGAATTTATATTTCAGGGGCATTAACAAATATCGTTAATTCCTTGCAAATAAAAGCCTTTTATGAATCTATTGGAAATCTTGCTAGATCCCTAGAGCTTAATCCGTATATTCCTCACATTAATTCAGACCCGATCGCAAATCCGAACTTGACGCCGCAAGAAGTTTTTGAACTCGATAAACATCAAGTTGAGTTAGCCGATTTAGTCATCGCGTATGTGGGCGTTCCATCCTTGGGTGTTGGCATGGAATTGGCTTACGCCGAGACCCAAAATACTCCAATTATTCTTTTGTACGAGAAAGGCAAGCAAATTTCTCGATTTCCGCGTGGTATCCCGACAAAGATAGCTGAAATTCAGTTTGAAGACTACGAAGACGCATTGATTCAACTCAAAGCAGTTTTACAACAGTGGCAACGAAATCAGCTCTCGAAAGGTTAAAAATTAACCTAGAAACTAATTTGAGGTAAACCCGATCGCGTGCATCCCAATCTCATCAAACTGCGCTGGCTGGTTTTCTTTTCCCTGCTTTTGGTCGTGCCGCTAGGGTTGTTCTCCAAAACCTACAACGGGCCGGGCGATCGCTGGTTGAACCACTTTGGCGGGGGTGTCATTTACGAGATTTTCTGGTGCTTGTTCTTTTTTGGGTTATTTCCCGGTAAAAAATCAATTAGCTTAATTCCCCTCTGGGTTTTCGCCATTACCGCACTGCTAGAACTCCTGCAACTCTGGCAGCCGCCCTTCCTACAAACCCTCCGAGCTACCTGGTTGGGCCGCACTCTCCTGGGAACCACCTTTTCTGCCTGGGATTTTCCCCACTACCTCCTCGGTTGCGCGATCGCCTCCCTCTGGCTCCGACTCATCTGGCAGACTGCGGGAAGCCGGGATCGCCCCAGGTGATAATAGGCCAGCGCTCAGGCTCAGTAGACTGGATAGAGATTGCCTCATCTGGAATTTGCTCCCCATGACCCCCTCCGACCTCGCCAATTTACTCCGGGAACGTTTTGGTAACAGCGTCGCCCAAAAATCCCCCGATGTTTGGCAGATTGAAACCCAAGGATTTCGTCTACTGATTGTCCTCTCCAGCGATTTCTCCTGGCTGCGACTATTGCTTGCGATCGCTCCGGCCAGCCAAGCCGCCCCTTACCTGGAATTCTTAATGGAAGCCAACTTCGATCGCACCCAAGAAGTTCGCTATGCCCTCAACCAGGGCGTTCTTTGGGCAGTATTTCAACATAATTTGACTAGCTTAACCGCCGATGACCTGGACAGCGCTATTTTACGAACCCTTTCCCTGGCGAAAACCGGACTCAACGATTCCTTTAACCACCTGACCGAACAGCGCCTGCGCCAAATCATTCAAGCCGCCAAACAGCAAGGACTGACCCTGAAAGCCACCCTGCAAAACCTCACGCGCCTCTACGAAGAAGGCATGCTAGGCGATCTTGAGCAATCCAGCGACGAAAAGAACCAATTTTTAGCTGCCTGGGAATACCAACTGCAACGCCTCTGGCCGGAAGTCGAAGCTTAGCCTGAATCCTTCAACTAGGGCACAATAGCTAGAGAAACCCCCGACTTTAACTCGGAGAAACCCGATGGAACAGATTTTTGTGGCAATTGCCGCTAGTTTGGCCGGACTCGCCGTTGCCGCCGGAGCTTTTGCTAGCCACGCCCTCCGCAATCACCTCAGCGATCGCGCCCTGGAAATCTTTGAAACCGCCGTCAAATATCAGATGTATCACGCCCTAGCCCTCCTGTTAGTAGCATTACTGATTGCTCGCGCCACCACCGTTCCCAATACCCTAATTGCGGCTGGATATGCTTTTATTAGCGGAATTATCATCTTTTCGGGAAGCCTGTATGGACTCAGCCTCAGCGGCATCAAGTGGTTGGGAGCCGTTACCCCCCTAGGCGGCGTCGCGTTTTTACTCGGTTGGGGCTGTTTAGCAGCTTCTGCCCTCTCCTATAAGTAAAATCGACGATTCCCACCCAGAAGCCACCACTAAAAGTTTTTGAGTTGAGCGCCCAGCGGTTACCATTAACTGATACATTTAGCCAATATTGGCAGATAAGATCGACCGACACAATATGAAAGTTTTGGTTATTGGTGGAGACGGTTACTGTGGTTGGGCAACCGCGCTCCATCTGGCTAACAAAGGATATGAAGTGGGTATTCTCGATAGCTTGGTGCGGCGGTACTGGGATGCCCAACTTGGCGTAGAAACCCTAACCCCAATCGCGTCCATCAATCAGCGTCTAGAACGGTGGGAAGCGCTGACGGGCAAGCATATCGATCTGTTTGTGGGCGACATCACGGACTACAGTTTTCTCAGCCAAGCCCTGCATCAGTTTGAACCGGAAGCGATCGTCCACTTTGGCGAACAGCGTTCCGCACCCTACTCGATGATCGACCGGGAACATGCCGTCCTCACCCAGGTTAACAACGTGGTCGGAACCCTCAACCTCCTCTACGCGATGAAAGAGGATTTTCCCCGACTGTCACCTGGTAAAACTGGGCACAATGGGCGAATAC
>JAAUTE010000206.1 GCA_012031815.1 Chloroflexaceae bacterium | reverse complement strand
CTGAATTGGATTTGCCGACCCCAATTGCGACACATTGCGCCTAATTTAGCCAAGGGTATCCAGGGTTGACGCCAATCTTTGAGAAAATCGCCCGCATTAATCAATACGACCCCAGACAGGACTACCTGCAGCAAGTAAAACAGACTTTGCAGTACCGTTCAGCGCAAGAAGAAGCATCTCGCGATAGGCTATATTCCCTGGCACTGGCTTGTGTCTTACAACAAGATGTCGAAAACGCGATTTTAGCCCTGAAACAACTGGTTGAGCTAGATCCTGGCAATGCTTATGTTTACGCTTATCTAAGCTTTATTTACCTCTACGATTGGCGTCCGCACGCAGCACAAGTGCTTCTAGAAACGGCCAGACAGCTAAATCCCGACTCCCTCGAACTCAAGCAACTGTCTGCGATCGCCGCCTTGATGGGGGGAAACCCGATTAAAGCCTGGAATTATTTCCGAAGTTTCTGAGAACTGGCATTGATTTAGAGAATCTGCCCCGGTTTCTGAGCGAGCAAGAAACAAGGCGGAATTTGTTAAACTGCCATTACTGCTGGCTCTCTTCCTGTCCTATGGTTACTCCCGAAATTGCGGTTTCCCTCGCAGAAATTGCCCAAAAAACTCGCCAAGCGGCTGTGAAATTGGCGCAGCTACCCACAGGAGAGCGTAATGCTGCCGTTCTTGCCATTGCTCAAGCCTTAACCGATTCAGCCCCCGATATTCTCGCCGCCAACGCTGCCGACTGCGCCGCCGCCCAAACCGAAGGAATTTCGCCCGCCCTCTACGCTCGCCTCCAACTCTCTCCCACAAAATTACAAGCTGCGATCGCCGGAGTCAAAGATGTCGCTAAATTGAGCGATCCTGTGGGAGAAACTCAAATCAGAAGAGAGCTGGATTCAGGATTGATGCTGAAGCGCATTAGCTGTCCCTTGGGCGTTTTAGGCGTGATTTTTGAGGCCCGCCCCGATGCTTTAATTCAGATTACCAGCCTGGCCCTGAAATCCGGCAATGGCGTCATCCTCAAAGGGGGCCGCGAAGCTACCCGCTCCTGCCAGATTTTAGGAGAAGTTATCCGCAATGCCCTGGCAAAAACCGCCGTCAGTCCCGAAACGGTGCAGTTATTAACTACCAGAGCAGAAATTCAAGCATTGCTCTCCCTGGATCGCTACGTGGATCTGATTATCCCTAGAGGTTCCAATGCTTTTGTGCGCTACATCCAGGAAAACACCAAAATTGCGGTTTTAGGTCATGCTGACGGGATTTGCCACCTCTACGTCGATCTCACCGCCGATTTCACCAAGGCTATTCAAATTGCGGTTGATGCCAAAACCCAGTATCCCGCCGCCTGTAACGCCATTGAAACCCTGCTCGTCCACCAGGCGATCGCCCCTGAGTTTTTACCCCAGCTCGCTGCTGCCCTGACCGCAAAAAGCGTGAAATTATTGGGTGATACTGCAACCCAGACAATTATTCCCGTTGAAGCTGCTGCCGAAGCCGACTGGTCAACGGAATACGGCGATTTAATGCTGTCCATCAAGGTTGTGGACTCCTTGGATGCTGCCATCGCCCACATCAATCACTACGGCTCCAAACACACCGAGGCGATCGCCACCGAGGACAAAGCCGCCGCCCAGGGATTTTTGCAGCAGGTAGATGCGGCAGGCGTGTTTCACAATTGCTCTACCCGCTTTGCCGACGGATTTCGCTATGGATTTGGGGCAGAAGTGGGCATTAGCACCGAAAAACTGCCTCCTCGCGGCCCGGTGGGCTTAGAAGGATTGGTAACCTACAAATATCAATTGGTGGGCGACGGCCACATTGTGGCCACCTACAGCGGGGACAGGGCCAAAGCCTTTACCCATCGCGATTTCTAGCCTTAATTTATGCCAAATTCCTCAAAAGCAGCAATTATTACCGGTGGCTCCAGCGGTATCGGCAAAGCGACGGCCATCTTACTGGCACAACAGGGCTACGACCTGGCCATTGTGGCTCGCGATCGCCAAAAGTTAACCCAGGCAGAAGCAGAGATTGGGGCAGCCAGGATTAGCCCAGACCAGAAAATAGTTGCTTTAGCGGCAGACATGGCAGATAGAGCGCAAACCGAGCTGGCTTTACGTACCGCCGTTCAAAAAATTGGAGTTCCCCATCTGCTGATTGCCTGCGCCGGGGTTGTGCGTCCGGGGTATTTTTGCGAGTTGCCCTTAGAAACCTTTGAGCAGGAAATGGCGATTAACTATTTTGGTGCGCTTTACTGTCTTAAAACCATTGTGCCCTTGATGGCAGAGCAAAAGCGGGGACAGATCGTGCTAGTTTCATCTGGGGCGGGATTAATTGGCATTTTTGGCTATTCCTCCTACAGTCCCACCAAATTTGCCCTGCGAGGCTTAGCGGAATCCCTCCGCCCCGAACTGAAATCCCTGGGCATTGGACGTGACCGTAGTTTACCCCCCCGATACGGATACCCCCCAATTAGCCGCTGAAAACCAGACAAAACCCCCAGAAACCAAGCTGATCGCGGGGATGGCTCAAACCTGGTCAGCTACAGCCGTTGCCAGGGAGATTCTGCGAGGTATTGAGCGCCGTGCTTTTACCGTAACCCCTGGCTGGGAAATGACCCTATTTGCCCGATTACACAGTCTCATAGCCCCTGGTTTCCACTGGTTTTGCGATCGCCTGGTAGCTCGCTTGGCCAAGGACAGCAGCCAAGGGTAAAGCTGTGTTAAGATCGACTGGCTCGGACTCATGCGGTCGTAACGCCCAAACCTTGTCAGGACCGGAAGGTAGCAGCAATACGGGATGCTTGCGACAGGCGTGATCTCCGGGCTTTTTCCTGGCTATTGGTCAATTTTCCCCCCTCATCCCCACCTCGGCTGGTAGTAATTTCCAGGAGTAGCCCGAATTTTTGTTCACTCAGTCGCCACTGCACGTATAATCAGCTTCTAAGGATTTGGTGGAGAGCGATATGGCAGACTGGCATGGGATTGAGGGCAGCGTTACCGCCCCTAAAGGCTTCAAAGCAGCAGGGATTACGGCTGGGCTGAAACCGTCAGGTGCGCCGGATTTGTCCCTAATTTGGTCAGAAACGGAGGCGATCGCCGCAGGGGTGTTCACAACATTACAGGTGCGTGCTGCCTGCGTGGACTATTGCCGCCAGCGATTGCAAGCCCAGGCCAGTGCCCGCGCCATTCTCTGCAATGCGGGCCAGGCCAATGCAGCAACGGGAGCCTTGGGGATGCAGGATGCCCTGGAATCAGCCCAACTGATGGCCGATGCTCTCAATATCTCGCCCAATTCCGTCCTGCTAGCTTCTACGGGGGTAATTGGCAAGCGCATCCTGATGGACAAACTCCGCGCTGGCATTGCTCCCCTGGTTGCCGATCTCTCAGAAACTGGAGGTGATCGCGCGGCCAAGGCCATTTGCACCACGGATTTAGTGCCCAAATCCATTGCCCTGGAAACGGAGATTGAGGGGCGTCCGGTCAGAATTGGGGGAATTGCCAAAGGTTCCGGCATGATTCACCCCAACATGGCGACGATGCTGTCTTTTATTACCTGTGATGCTGCGGTTTCGACCCACCTCTGGCAGGAGATGTTACAGCGAGCCGTCGATCAGAGTTTTAACCAGATTACGGTGGATGGGGACACCAGCACCAACGATACCGTCATTGCCCTGGCCAATGGGGAATCCCGTACCGCTGCGATTACGGAAATGAACGCTGACGCTCACAAACTGGAAGCCATGTTGACCTCGCTTTGCCAATATTTAGCCAGGGCGATCGCCCGCGATGGAGAGGGAGCTACTTGTTTGATCGAGGTGCAGGCTACGGGCGCGGTGGATGAAAAAGCGGCGCGACGGGTCGCTAGAACCATTGTCGGCTCATCTTTGGTGAAATCTGCGATTTTTGGCCGAGATCCTAACTGGGGACGCATTGCCGCCGCAGCGGGACGGGCGGGTGTTCCCTTTCAGCAGGAAAATTTACAGGTGAAACTGGGGGATTTTCTGATGCTGGATTGTGGGCAGCCCCAGGAATACGATCGCCAAGCCGCCAGTAACTATTTAAAGCAAGCCGCCAGGGGAGCCTATTTGCAGGAAGACACCGTGTTAATTTCAGTCAGTATTGGCAACGGCTCTGGGGTGGGAACGGCTTGGGGCTGCGATCTCAGCTACGATTACGTCAAAATCAACGCTGAATACACCACCTAGGCAATTTTGAGCCTCTCCTCCCAGCGATCGCCAAAATACCAGAACCCAGAAAAGGGTCGGAACTTGTGGGTTAGTCCTCAATTCGATCCCATTAGAAATACAGAACAGGTAGTCGTCATGGGACAGCGCATGGGAGCCAAGGGGCAGTTAGGACTAATTTGGCGGAAATCAAAGAAAAATGCCCGAAAAAGCCTGGTTTTTACCTTGCTCTTGGGTTTTGCCCTGGCGGCTAGCCTTATCCCCCTTTCCGGCTACTCCCAACCTACTACAGAACTACGGGGCGTTTGGCTTACCAATGTGGATAGCGATGTTCTCTTCTCCCGCGAAAACACTCGTAACGCCCTAGAAACCCTAGCCCGCCTCCACTTCAATACGGTCTATCCCACCGTTTGGAATTGGGGCTACACCCTCTATCCCAGCCCAGTGGCTGAAGCCGCGATCGCACCAAGCTCGATCCAGCTCCCGGCTTACAGGGCCGAGACCTGCTGCAAGAAATTGTCGAGCAAGGCAAAGACAAGGGATTGACGGTCATTCCCTGGTTTGAGTTCGGTTTTATGGCTCCTGCCGATTCCCTACTGGCCCAGCGCCACCCCGACTGGCTCACCCAACGGCGCGATGGCAGCACCGTCTGGCTGGAAGGCAAAGTCCACGAACGGGTCTGGCTCAATCCCCTCCATCCCCAGGTGCAGCAGTTCATTACCGACCTCATCCTGGAGATTATCACTAACTATAAAGTAGACGGCATTCAGGTAGACGATCACTTTGGTTACCCTTCCGATTTTGGCTACGACCCCCTAACGGTTCAGCTTTATCAACAAGAACACAACGGCCAGCTTCCCCCCACTGACCCCAAAGACTGGCAGTGGATTCGGTGGCGATCGCGCAAGATAACTCAGTTTATGAAACAACTGGTGCAAGCCGTCAAAGCAGCCAATCCAGCGGCAATTATTTCCGTTTCTCCCAATCCACAGCAGTTTTCCCTAGAATCTTTTCTCTTAGATTGGTACGGCTGGGCACAGCAAGGATTGATTGAAGAATTGGTCTTGCAGGTCTATCGCACGGAGCAGGAAGCCTTTGTCAACGAATTGACCAAACCCCCAGTCTTGGTTACCAAACGCCAGATTCCCGTTGGTATCGGGATTTTATCGGGACTCAAAGCCAAACCTGTTCCCTGGGAACGGATGGCAGCCCAAGTCAAAGCGGCTCGACAGCGGGGCTATGCGGGCGTGTCTTTCTTCTTTTATGAAAGTTTATGGAATTTAACCGACGAACCGCGACAACAGCGACAAACTCAACTGGCAACTTTATTTAGTCCTCCCGCTCAGCGTCCCAAACCGAATTAATGACTGCTAGAGTTGCGATCGCAGCTTCCAGAAGATTCGCTAGGATGAAAAAAATTCTAGGCGAGGCAGTTAACATTGATGAAAATCCTCCACGGAACCTGGATTCCCCAGGCGATCGCAGAATTTGCGCAAGCGGGAGGCTTTTATTTGTGGGTGGAAACCGATACGCTCCAGAAGCGACGGGCTAAAACCGGGGAACAAGTCCGCCACCATCCTAGGCAGCTCTTTCCCCAGGAATTGGTTAGCTTTGTAACCGAAAAACTGGGCTTGAGTCCGACTCAACAAACCGCTTCTCAACACTTAGCGAGCCGTTATTTCCTGCTACCCAGCACCGACAGCGAGCCGCTGCCTTCTCCCGAATTAAGCCGCTATTGGGAAACTGAAGTCCCCGCCCCAACCGGCTGGCAGTATTGGGCGATGGATTGTTATCAGCTCGATGCAATTATTAAACAACTTAGCGATATCCATTTTTTATGCTTGTATGATACAGCAGAAATGCAATTGGGAGCTGACCTGCTGTTTTGGTATCACTATACCCAAGCCTTTCGGGAAATTATTCTCAAAGATCACTATATTCCCGCTCTCAAATATCGAGAACTCAGCCCGGCAGCAGTTAAACGCAGCAAAAAGCCAACCGCAGAACTGACCCATGCCATTTATCCCGGCTGGGAAATTATTTCCGACACCTATCAGACGTTATTGCACCTCTACAGCGAGGCGATGCCGATTCTTTGTGGCGCAGGGGTAGAAACCCCAGGAGAATTTCTAGAATATTATGACTCTTTGACGCTACTGCAACAGTTTTCTGAATGTTTATTACAGGAGATTGTTACCGCCACGCCAATTCCCGCAGTCTTTGCTAGAAAACTTGAAGGATCGGAATTATTAACAAGTACGCTCCAAGCCAATCTTTTTTCACCCTGGACGGGGTCGGCTAGCCTCGAAGAATACCAGAAATGGCTCGCCTGGAAACAAAAGCTGCTCGAAAGTCACCAAGACAATACTTTTTATTTATGTTTTCAACTCCAGGAAGCCGCTGGAAATTATCCCGATGACTGGTGGCTGAGGTTTTAGTCTCCCTAAAAGACGACCCTTCTCTCAAACTAGATCTGGAGGATTACTGGGATTTAGACAGTAAAAGCCAGCAAGCTATCCACAAGCAATTTGGGCAGGAATTCGAGAAAACCTTGCTTCTCAAACTCGGCTATGCCGCCCGTATTTATCCCAAGCTTTGGCAAGGCTTAGATAGCGACAAACCCACGGAATGCCACCTAACCCTGGCAGAAGCCTTTGAATTTCTCAAAGAACAAGCCTGGATTCTAGAAGATGCGGGCTACAAAGTGATTGTTCCTGCCTGGTGGACGCCCCAAGGCAGGCAGAGAGCCAAATTGCGCCTCCGTGCTTCCGCTAAAAAGGCGCCTAAAAATACAGGTAAAGGCTATTTCCAGCTTGAAACTCTGGTGCAATATCGCTATGACCTCGCCATTGGTGACGAGCATATTAGCCAGCAGGAATGGCAACAGCTTGTCAATGCCAAAACC
>JAAUTE010000205.1 GCA_012031815.1 Chloroflexaceae bacterium | reverse complement strand
TAGTGGCGATCGCCCCTGCTGAAACGGGAGGATATCAGGTTACTCTGCGCCTGGCCCGACCCTACCGGGTGTCAGCGGGTGCGATCATGCAAATCGAGGATGGCGATCTCGTTCAGCGGGGCGACAACTTAGTGCTGCTAGTCTTTGAGCGGGCAAAAACCGGAGATATTATCCAGGGTTTGCCGCGAATTGAAGAATTGCTAGAAGCCCGTAAACCCAAAGAAGCTTGCATCTTAAGCCGCCGTCCGGGAGTTTGCCAAGTGGAGTACCAAGAAGACGAAGCGGTAGATGTCAAAGTCATTGAGGATGACGGAACCCTGACAGAATATCCCATCCTGCCCGGCCAGAGTCCCGTGGTCAACGACGGTCAGCGGGTTGAGGCGGCAGAACCCCTCACCGATGGCCCGCCCAATCCCCACGAGATTTTGGAGGTTTACTACAACTATTACCTGGATGAGAAGGGCATTTACGAAGCTTCTCTGATTGGACTGCAAAAAGCCCAGGATTTCCTTGTCAATCAGGTTCAGGCGGTGTACCAATCCCAGGGCATTGACATCTCAGACAAGCACATTGAGGTGATTGTGCGGCAGATGACCTCTAAGGTACGGGTAGATGATGGCGGCGACACCACAATGCTGCCGGGAGAGCTGGTAGAGCTGCGGCAAATCGAACAGGTCAATGAGGCCATGTCGATTACGGGGGGTGCCCCAGCCCGCTACACCCCCGTGTTGCTGGGGATCACCAAAGCGTCTCTGAATACGGATAGCTTCATCAGTGCCGCCAGCTTCCAGGAAACCACCCGCGTCCTTACAGAAGCTGCCATCGAAGGTAAATCCGACTGGCTGCGGGGCCTCAAGGAAAACGTGATTATTGGCCGCCTCATTCCCGCAGGAACCGGCTTTAGTGCCCACCAAGAACTGGTGATCAATGAGCCGGATGACCGGAGCAATCTCTGGTCGACGGTAGATGAAACCGACTTGACTCAGGAAGTAGATCTGCCGCGATCGCGCTATCGGCTCCAGGAGGACGAGGATGTGGTGCTGGACGATCACACCGCCCGCGTCTATGCTGACATTCCTGAGCGACCCGCCAATCGGCCCGATACCGTCAATCCCTTTTTGGAGGAGCTATCGGCGGGCGAGCTGGAAATTGACGCGGAAGATCCTAGCTACGAAGAGGAATAGCGATCGCTGGCGGTTTCAACCATCAAGTATGGGCAAGCAAATTTATCCCTGCCTGCCCATTTTTTTGGGTTTAAGGCAGTGAGGCTGAAGAAATATCCCCTTGCTGTCTCCCACTGAGCTGATGCTGAGACATTAGACTATAACTAATGAGAGTGTAATCCGTGAGAAGGAGTTAACCCCTTGACCCAGAAAACAATCCGACCAGGAGAGCCACAGCCCATTTCTCGGATGGCGACGGAGGCTCACAGCCACTCTCATCTCCAGGAAGCAGCGCCTCACGTCCACAATGAAGAATCCCTACGGCAGATTATTAATCGGCTATCCCGTATTGAGGGACATATTCGCGGCATTAAGACAATGATCGGGGAAAGCCGTCCCTGTCCTGAGGTTTTAGTGCAAATTGCGGCAGTACGAGGGGCGATCGATCGCGTAGCGCGGCTGATCCTTGACGAACACTTGAGCGAATGTATTGCCCGTGCCGCCCAAGAAGGGAATATTGACACCGAAATCAAAGAGTTAAAGGCGGCCCTGGATCGCTTCTTGCCCTAGTCGTCTTAGAATGAAAGGCGCTAGAGCCTGTTGGTTTGCTGCCATTATCTCCTGCTATTTTTGCCTATTTACTCAATAAAGCTATGGTTTTATCCGTTTTCTTGTGCCAGTTGGTCGAAACTGCGCCAGTGGCAGCCGCTACTCTCCTTGCCTTAGTTTTGCCAATGTCGCTCAAGGCGCGACGGCGGATTTCCAGCGTGCCCAAGCCCGCCCGCCCAGCGTCGCTCCCGAACCAGCAACCTTGGAAACCATCCCTTTGCTGCGGAGCAGGGCACTCTTGAAGAGGGGGATTCGGCGCTACCCTCCGATGGCAGTTTGTACGATATTTACCCGCTCCAGGGAAAAGCCAATCAACAGTTGACCATCGCCGTGGAAAGCAAGCAGTTTGATACGGTGCTAGCGGTTGTGGATGAAGAGTATAATGTGATCGAACAAAACGACGATATCGACAAAAGCACCAAAAATTCAGCTTTAACCGTCACGCTGCCAAAAGACGGCACTTATTACGTGATCGTTAATGCCTACGACAATTCAGGCCGCGGTCAGTACAGTTTAACGATTCGCTGAAATTTTGGAGATGAGAGGGAATCGTTTTTAACCTCCGCCAGTCCAACCCAGGCTTTAGGTAGGAGGCAGAAATGATTCACCCAAGGGACTGATACTTTCGGTCTGTGGGGCTTAGGCTTTTTGGATGAGAGCCAATCGCCGTAGTTGGGGAGTGCCCTGTCGAGCGGGCTGCCAGTTATGGCTAGCAAAATCGTTCCCGGCGATACTCAAGTATTAGCGGGAATTGAAGACAGGCTGATTGAAGATTGGCCCTGGGGCCTTGGGGGAGACTATCGCGCAACCCCGGAAACCAAGAACCGCTACCAGCGCCAAACGCGCTATCCAGTCTTGCTCGAGCCGGTAAAAGTTCGCACCAATGTTATTTGAAACCGGAAACTCTCCCCGAAAAACCAGTCCAGAAATTATTATTGCTGATGGCGATCGCGAGGGAAAATTGTTGAACCCGAATTGTCCGTATCAGCAGAACCAGGCAATTCTTTGGGGTGGTATTAGGCAGCCGAAGCAAACAGGAAGCTTGCCGAAATTTCTACAGTTTAAGGACTAAACTCCGATGGCGATCGCCGCTGAAGCCAGGGTCGAGAGGGGGAGAAAGTCATCAAATTTAAGGGGGAGTCGATGGTCAAACCTATTTCCGGGGCATTTCACTTGCGTTGGCAATTCTGGGTAGAATAAGTCAGCAGTGCGTCCCCTCGCCGACACCTTAGCTGGAAGAGAACGGTGACCTTGGAAAATCTAGCAATACAAACAACTTCTAGAAGTGAATTGCGGCAGTTAGTCCGCTCTCAACTGCAATTATTGCTCGAACAAGGCAATTTAGAAGGGGCAAAAGCGCTCCTTGTTCCCGTTCAGCCCGTCGATATCGCTGAAGCTATTGAAGGACTGCCGGAATCCATGCAGGCGATCGCCTTTCGCTTGCTCAGTAAAGGCGAGGCCATTGAGGTTTACGAATATTTAGATTCAACTGTGCAACAATCCCTGATTCAGGTGTTTAAACGCCAGGAAGTCCTGGACATTGTCGATAAAATGTCACCGGATGACCGGGCCAGATTGTTTGACGAGCTACCGGCAAAAGTAGTGCGCGTATTGCTGGCGCAACTGAGTCCCAAGGAACGGCAGACCACAGCGCTATTGTTGGGGTACGAAGAATATACGGCGGGACGGATCATGACCCCGGAGTATATTTCCCTCAAGGAAAATCTGACGGTCGCCCAAACCCTGGAGCGCATTCGCAGTTTAGCGAATGCCTCGGAAATTATTTATTACCTCTATGTTACCGATGCCTCACGGCGGTTAACCGGTATTGTTTCATTGCGGGATTTAGTAATATCGCTGCCAGAGCGAACCTTGGGTGAAATCATGACGCGGGATGTGGTTTTTGCCTTTACTGATACCGATCGCGAGGAAGTAGCCCGGTTAATTCAGCGCTACGATTTGCTGGCCCTGCCGATTGTGGATCGAGAACAGCGGTTGGTGGGAGCAGTGACGGTGGACGACGTGCTAGATATTATCGAAGAAGAAGCAACCAAAGATATCTATGCCTTGGGCGGCGTTCAGTCTACCAAAGACAATTATTTTCAGACAAATTTATTAACCGTTGCCCGCAAGCGGGTGGTCTGGTTATTTGTATTACTGCTGACTAATACGGTGACGGGAACCATTATTCGCTCCCAGGAGGAGATTTACAGCAGGTCGTTACCCTGGCGGCGTTTATCCCCCTGCTGACGGGAACAGGCGGAAATGTCGGCGCCCAATCTTCCACGGTCGTAATTCGCGGCTTAAATACCGATGAAATGAATGATTTAGGGGCAGTTCGCGTGGTTTTACGAGAAGCAGTTGCCGGAGCGCTGTTGGGAGCCATTTTGGGCATCGTGGCAACTCTTTGGGGCTATTGGCTACAGGGCAATCTTTCCGTGGCGATCGCCGTTGGGGTGAGTTTGTTGGCGATCGCGGTGCTGGCGTCGGTGGCGGGCTCGGCGCTGCCCTTTTTGTTTCGGCAAATTGGTTTCGATCCGGCGCTGATGTCGGCTCCGTTTATTACGACGGCGGTTGATGTATTAGGCGTGCTGATTTATTTTTCGGTGGCGAAGTCGATCCTCGGTTTACAATAATTCTGTCGCCTTAGCGCTCAATGCGGTGATTTTTCCTTGCCCAAGTACTAAAATTGGAAAAATAGTTTTGATCTAATCAGCAGCTTATGCACCTACTCCGCGTTCAGGTTCCAGAGTTTCGCGCCCTCAAGGATGTGGATATTACTTTCGAGAAAGAGCTTTTCCCTAAAGTATTTCCCTTGGGTAGTTTGAATGGTGGTGGCAAGAGCACATTGTTGCAGTTAATTTTTACTTTATTGCATTGTTCAGATTCTGAAGAACGGCAAATTTATTTGTTGAATTTATTAAAAATCGCCAAGATCGAAAGTAACAGCGAAATTAAAACTTTAGCAAAAATAGACATTTACCATGAGGGTGAGATCGTTTGCCTTGAGTTTATTTGCCTTAGAAATGTATTTTCTGAGGAACCATCAGATAAATTAGCGGAGCTGATTTCTAATATAGAAGAAGAGCAAAATATTCGACAAGTCTGTAAAATTTCATGGACACAATACGAAAGAGAAAGCTTATTTTGTTATGTTGAGGGCATGATAGGTACACAAATTTCACTTTTTCTATCTAATCTTTCAAGCAAAGTTTTTCTTGCGGCTCCACCTACTCAGGTTTTTCTTTTTCTTGAACGTGATGATAATCGTGCCTTGTTTCAAGCCCAGAAAAATCACGATTCTTTTAAAATTCATGATGCGATTTTGTCGGCAAAATCTAAGCTTCCAGGCTTTTTTACATACGACTTCGTTAGTGTTGATTTGATTCTTGAAGCTTTTCAAAAAGCGATAAACTTGGATTTTAAGGAGTATTTAGAAACTGGAAACTATGGTGAAAACGTCAATAAACTAATAAGTGAATATAATTTATTACTTCTTGACAAACAAATAGCACTGATTCCTGATGAGTCAGGCAAGCTAACTAAAATTGCTTTTAAACTAAATAGTAATAATGGTAAAACTATAAACCTCGGCCCTGAAGATTTCAGTCATGGTGAATTAAAGAGACTCAGCATTTATTCTTGGATTAAAAATTGCAACATGACAGATGCGATAGTCTTGATGGATGAGATTGAAATCGCGCTTCATCCAGACTGGCAGTATCAAATCGTTAACGATCTGGTAGAATGGTCTCCGGGCAACCAATATATCCTTGCTACGCACTCTTACGAACTCTGTCAAGCTCTAACTCCGGCGCATGTCAAGGAGATAGAACCTAGACTACTCAAACAGAGTGCTAACTCTTAACTTAATTGTCTTGCTTAAGATGGGATTAGCTCTAGAAGATCTCGAACAACATTGCAGGTACATTCTTGGCCAGCGCAGAATCAAAAACAAGATTTTAGTTTTGTGCGAAGGCGATATTTTTGATTACCAGGGTAGGTTATCTCCTAGCGTTTATGGACAAATGGATCGGATGCCCGATGCCAATTTTTATCGAGCCTGCATTCCTCGATGGTGGAGAGAGTGCCCTCAACCTCATTTTTTAACTGCGGCGATCGCAAAATACGGTTGATTGTTATTTTGCTTTATTGCAACTGCACGAAGAAGACAGCAACAACTCATATTTAAATCCTGATAAGCTTTTCGCTTTAGTGGACTTGGATTTACAACTACACAAGCTCGAAAATTATCATTTTGAGGATACAGAAGCTATTTTTCACGATCTCTATCAGAAATCCCAGCTAAATGAAGAAAATGCCCTCAACCATAAAATTTGGGTGACAGGACTGATTCATAAAGAAGCTTATTTTTTGCTGCCACAACTGCAATCTCTCTTTGATGCGTTTCATGAACAGCCTTTGTTTGAAGATGCGCCGCTTGATTTGGATAAAGTCTATCTGGTAATGGCAAACGCGATCGCAGAAGATGTGGATCTACAACAATGTTTTCAAAGAGCTGTAGCTCGGATTTGTCATTGTGAGAGTTTAAATTGTGCAGAGTTTGAAAAGTTGGGCATTAGTTACAGCCAGAAATTTCAAACGCAACTGAGTGAAACGGAGAAACATGAGCTGATTTTGGCCTTGCTAACCATTAAAAAAGCCAAAGAATACTGGAACAAAATTTCTCCCGGCGATCGCTGGACAGGAACACCTCACCACTTTAGGGATCAGCTGATGTTGCAAATCGGCAAATTCTACCAAGGACAAAGCACCAATGCAAAATATCATCTTTGCTCGTTCTTTGGGGTTTTACATCAATTCGCCTGATTGTCAGCTTTGATTAGTCTTGAATCGTTTCTTGTTGTAGTGACCATTCTACTTGCCGCAGGATTCCCCGTAGCATAGCCAGTTCTTCTCGGCTGAGAGCGGCGCGGTTAAAAATTCGGCGAAATTTTTCCATGCGCGAGACGGCGGTGTGGGGAAACAAGTAGCGAATTTTCAGCAAAGTTCTCTCTAAATGCTCGTAATAGCCTTCTAATAAATCAATGGACGCTAGATCATCGCTGTTTTCTTCTGTTATTTGGGTTGCCGGGGCGATCGCCGCGAGGTGCAATTCGTAGGCACAAACGGCAACGGCTTGGGCGAGATTCAGGGAAGGATAGTCGGGATTGGCGGGAATTGTGAGAAAACGTTGGGCAAAATTCAACTCAGAATTGCTCAAGCCCCGGTCTTCCGGCCCAAAAATCAGGGCAGAACTCAGATTCTCCTCAATTAACCAGGGCAAAGCTTCACGGGGCGCTTCAAAATGGGTGGGCAGCGTTCGCGATCGCGCCG
>JAAUTE010000016.1 GCA_012031815.1 Chloroflexaceae bacterium | reverse complement strand
CCATTACTGCTGCTGTTGCATGGGTTTCCTGAATTTTGGTATTCCTGGCGGCACCAAATCCCCGCCTTTGCCGCCACCCACAAAGTCGTCGCCCTCGACCTGCGCGGCTACAACGACAGCGACAAACCCCAGGATCTCTGCGCCTACGCCCTGGATGTCCTCGTGGAAGATATCAAAGGCGTCATCAGCGGTCTGGGCTACACCAGTTGCACATTGGTCGGTCACGATTGGGGCGGGGCGATCGCCTGGAATTTTGCCTACCGCTATCCCCTAATGGTCGAAAAACTGGCCGTTCTGAATATCCCCCACCCGCCAAGCTGGCCGAAGGGTTCCGCACCCCCCAACAACTGCTGCGAAGCTGGTACATGCTCTTCTTCCAACTGCCCCTGCTCCCCGAATTGCTCCTCCAGTTCAACAACTACGACGCGATCGCAAGCAGCTTCCAGGCCATGGCCCTCAACAAAAACGCTTTTACCGCCACCGACCTCCAAGCCTACCGGGAAGCGATCGCCAAACCCGGCGCGTTGACCAGCATGTTAAACTACTACCGCAACCTACCCAGTAGCTTCTCGGAAATGTCCCAACAATGGCGGGTTTTAGAGGTGCCCACCCTGATGATTTGGGGAGAAGGCGACCCCGCTCTCGGTAAAGAACTCACCTACGGCACCCAAGCCTACGTTAAAGACTTCCAGATCCGCTATGTCAGCAACGCTAGCCACTGTGTCCAGCAAGAAGCTCCCGATCTGGTCAACCAATACCTGCACGAATTTATCGACGCGATCGCCCCTTGAACCGGGATGGCTTAACCTAATGATCGGGAATAGGAGATGGGGAGAGAGAGACATGGAAAAACAGGAAAATCAGGGAAAACTACCGGGGATATTGCCTGTAGAGCCAGCGGTGCTGCGAATTTTAGATGCCAACCTCGATCGGGCCAGGGAGGGGTTGCGAACCCTGGAAGAATGGTGTCGCCTGGGATTGGAAAATAGTCACTGGGCGGCCCAATGCAAGGAGATGCGCCAAACCCTGGCCCGTTGGCACGGTCAAGACCTCAAACTTGCCCGCAATACCCCTGACGATCCCGGCACCGCCCTCTCCCATCCCCAGGAAGAACAGCGCCCAAACCTGCAAGCCCTCCTCCACGCCAACCTCGCTCGCGTCCAAGAGGCCCTGCGCGTCCTGGAAGAATACGGCAAGCTCTACCACCCAGCCTTAGCAACCACCAGCAAACAGATGCGCTACGAGGTGTACGCCCTAGAAAGCTACCTCCTGGGCCGCGATCGCCAGGGACAACATGCAACGAGGGCGGCTGTATCTGGTCACCTCTCCGTCCGAGCGCCTGCTGGAAACCGTGGAAGCCGCCCTGCAAGGGGGATTAACCCTGGTGCAATACCGCGACAAAGACACGGAAGACGGTCAGCGGTGGGAGCGAGCCGCCCAGTTGTGCCAGCTTTGCCATCACTACAATGCCTTATTTCTGGTTAACGACCGCGTGGATCTAGCCCTGGCGGTGGGAGCCGATGGCGTTCATCTGGGCCAGCAAGATTTGCCCATTGCGGTGGCTCGCCGTTTGCTGGGCCCCCAGGGTTTGATTGGCCGCTCCACCACCAACCCGGAAGAAATGAGCCGAGCGATCGCGGAAGGGGCAGACTATATTGGCGTCGGCCCGGTTTACGCCACCCCCACCAAAGCCGGAAAATTAGCCGCAGGCTTGGAGTATGTCCGCTACGCCGCCCAACAGGCAACGGTTCCCTGGTTTGCGATCGGCGGCATTGACACCGAAAACTTGCCCCAGGTGCTGGAAGCAGGAGCCAAACGGGTGGCGGTGGTTCGGGCTATCATGCAAGCAGAGCATCCCACCCAAGCGGTGCAACACTTACTTCGCTTACTCGATCAATAATCTTTCCATAGCAGCGGTAATCCCAACAGCTTTACTCCAGCAGTGGCTTTTAAGCAAAGAGAGACAATTCTTTTGCATAAAATACAGAAAAAGGCTTTAATGTGTTAATAAATTTGTAGTTAGATACACTTAACAATGCCTCCGACCACCTCAGAAGACTGGCTTGACATTGCCAATGAGAGAGCAGCAGACGCAGAAGCGATGACTAGAACAAGAGGTGAATCAACTGGTTGTGTTTATATGGCAGGATATGCGATCGAGTGTAGCCTTAAAGCGCTTTTACGCCGGAAAAATGAACCTTTCCCTACCTCTGGAAGGTCTGGTCACAACTTACGGGAGTTGTGGGAAGCATCGTTTAAACTTAGAGATCTTTATGACCCAACAGGTGCCAAGTCATTTTTCATAGAATCTTGGAATACCTCGCTACGTTATGAATTAACTTGTTGCAGTAAATTAAAAGTCGGAGAATTAGTAGATGGGGCTAAATCCTTATCAGGATGGATACAGACTCAAATTCGTCGCAGATCAGGAAGACGTAGATGAATCACTCAGAAATTAAAGAACGAATTAATCAAAATATGTCGCGCTTAAACTTAGATATATTGGATCTTAGAGTTCAGCCCGATCCCTTTATTGGTTGGCGTATCGCTGTCATTTCCCCTGGATTTCAGGGTAAGTCTAAAGAAGAACGCAAGAATCTTGTGTTAGATGGACTAGAAAACTTAACAATTCAGTGGTTAGACTTGCTAACTCCAGAGGAAAAGGAATGGGCTGGCGCTCTTCCAATTGACTCGGAGCTGAAAGACATACCTCTTTGGCCTGAAGCTCTAGCTCGCTCCGGATCTATTGTCCCTGAATCTGTTATATTCCCATCAGATCTAGATGAAGACCTTGAGCGACCGATTGTGGCGACATTTTATTCTCTTAGGGGCGGAGTTGGTAGATCGACTTCCCTTGCCTATACAGCCCGAATCCTTGCCAATCGAGGACGAAGTGTAATTTGTGTTGACATGGATTTAGAGGCTCCAGGATTAGCAGCCCTGTTTGGAAAAGAAAATGAAATCAAAAATGATCAAGGATTAATATTTGTTTTACAAAGCTTGGATCAAGGCGAGCGTCCTGATATCCGTAAACATATTCTAAGGGTTTCAGAAACAGAAGAGATTTATTGTCTTCCTGCCGGTTTGCCTAATGCAAACTATGCACGGCTGCTCAATTTTATCGATCCCAGTGCTTGGTATCGCGAAGATAGAAATCCCTTACGGGAACTCATAAATATCTTAAGTAACGACCTACCTTTCAAACCTGATGTTATATTATTAGACGCACGAACAGGAATAACGCCTCTAAATGGGCCTTTACTATTCGACTTAGCAGATCTGGCAATAATTGTATTTTTCCCTCATCCTCAAACCCAGATGGGCACAGGTGAACTTATTCGCGCTCTTCTTGCTTCCGAAACAAGGCGAACTGAACAAAGACTCACTCCCGAACCTCGGTTTATTGTTTCCCCGATTCCTAGCAGTAAAGCGCCAGAAGTTATTAAACGGTATCAGCATAGAGCTATTGAGTGGATAGGAGACTGGCTATCTATTCTAGATGAAAAAAGAAAGGATTTAGAACCGATTACAGAATCAGAGATTACTCATTTTATCCCCTACCAAGAAGAGATTGCAACATCAGATCGGATTTCGTCCGATGGAGAGATTTGGATGGATTTTGAACCTGTAGCTGAGTGGCTAGAGCGTTTTCTACCCACGGTTAATGAACAGCGTCCACCTATCGATCTATTTAACTATAAACCAGAAATTTTGACGGAATTAGAATTTTCTACGGGAACAGCAGAATACCAAAGTGATTTTTTAGATAAATTTGTCGAAACTGATTTAGTTAATAGAGCGCTTCAACCTAATACTCCGTTAGTTCTCGGTCGTAAAGGAACTGGCAAAACCGCTATTTTTCGCCGTCTCTTAGAAGGTTCTTCAGAAACTTCGATTGCAGTTTTATCTCCTAGTCCTCTAAAAGGTGACCGCTTTTGGGTTATTAGTCCTGAAGGATTTGAGGCTATTGATTCTGCTTTAACCGAGGCAGGAAAAAGTTGGCGCGATTTTTGGCTACTTCAAATTTGTCTTGCTTGTCACCTCACTTGGCACGGCAACGAATCTGAACCAGATCCCGTGATCGCAGAATCTATAGAAAATATTCCAACTACTGAGTTAGAGTTCATTCGTTGCATTCAAGGATTGCTACAAAAGCCTCAAATTGGTTTATTAGCGAGAGATTGGATTACTCGTCTCGACCGATATGCAAACTCTAAGGTCTTTCTCCTATTTGATGGACTGGACACGGGGTTTGGAAATACGCAACCTGGGCGAGAAAGACGGACTCAAGCCATTGAAGGATTGTTTTCTCTGGTTACTGACCTAGCGGATACACTTCTACAGATAAAATTCAAACTTCTATTGCGAGAAGACATTTGGCGGGGGCTTCACTTTGACAATAAAAGCCATTTTTTTGGACGCGCTGTAACCCTTAAGTGGACAAATAAAGCCGACTTCTTCAAAGTACTCATTAAACAGGCGCTACTTTCACAAAAATTTAAAGAGCTTGTCGGCTCCATCAATGGAGGAAGATTACTGCCAACTGATAACTATTTTAATGAAATGCAAATCTTTGATATTTGGAACCTTTTAGTTGGCGAGCGTATGAAAGGTGGAAAATCTACCTTTACGCGAAATTGGGTCTGGAACCGGATTGCTGATGGCAGTGATAACCATAGTCCTCGTTCTCTTCTACAGCTTTTTGTACTAGCAAAAGAGTGGGAAACCAAAGAACAAGAACAAAATTCTTATTGGAAAACCATTATCCGACCTAGAGCCTTGAGTACATCTCTTGAAGAGGTGTCAAAACAAGCATTAGATGCTTTGATTAATGAGGAATTTCCTGAACTTCAAGAATTGGTCGATCGCCTGAGAGAGATAGGACGTTCGCCTTTTAAAGCAACTGAGGTGACGGGATTAAGTGATCGGTTGAATCTTGGCAGAGAAGTTGGTTTATTATCGGTTTATGAAGGAACGGAAGATGAGGTTGAACGTTATAAAGTTCCTGACCTTTATCTTTCTGGTATTGGTATGACGCGGAAGGGACAAGCTTAATCGGTTAATTTCCCTTGGTAAATAATTCTGGTTAGCTTGTTCGAGTAAACCAAACAAATTTGACTCAGCTTCACTAGCACCTAAAATATCCATTGGCTGTATCAATTAGGTAGAATTTACCGTACTATTTTCGACGTTAAATTAGGTCAGAGTCAAGCGAATGGCCATGGTTCGGGCTATCATGCAAGCAGAGCATCCCACCCAAGCGGTGCAACACTTACTTCGCTTACTTCAGCAATAATCTCTTCATGTCTGATGCGATCGCCCTCCAGGTAAACGGCGAACCCCACACCTGCCCGCCCCACTCGCTGCTACCAACTTTTCTGGAACAGCTCGGCTTCGATCCTCGCCTGATTGTTGTGGAGTATAACGGCGAAATTCTCCACCGCCAATTTTGGCATCAGACTTATTTGCACGCGGCGATCGCATCGAAGTTGTCACCATCGTCGGCGGCGGGTAGCGCCAACAGAGAATTTACGGGGAATTTAGGCAGGCTGACAGGCTTTCTCTAAAATAGAGAACGGGTGACTCTAGGATTTGGGTTCGCGCTAGTAGCGATCGCCGCGTTCGTTAACTCCGATGTTTTTGTATTATGCCTAGTCCGACTTTCCTCTGGTTAATTGCTGGATTACTCTTGTGTTTGCTGGAGTTGGTTTTGCCCTCGGCGTTTGTAGAATTTGTTCTCGGCCTCAGTGCCCTGGTCACCGCCGCGATCGCCATTGTGGTTCCTGCTTTTGGACTGCAAGTGACGGCTTGGTTACTTCTGTCCATCCTCGGCATTTGGGGGACAAGGCGTTGGTTTCGGGTTAAAACCGGGGGGCATCGACGGGGAGATGCTCTGATTGGCGAAACCCTAACCGCCATTTCTCCGGGCGCGACTGGACGAGTTCTCTACGAAGGTAACTCCTGGCGGGCCAGATGCGCTGATCGGACTTTGGCGATCGCCCCGGCAGTCCTGTGTATGTAGTCGAGCAAGAGGGAAATACCTTGGTGGTGCTGCCCGAAAATCTTTTGGATTCGTAAAGAATCTCGGTAGCAGTCGGGATAATCGGTTAGATTATTCAGTACGTTTGGTAATTTAAAATCCAGGCAGGAGTTTTGCAGCGATGGAAGCCTTTTTTACCTTTGTGTTTCTGGCAGTGTTAGGGTCGGCTGGCCTGGCCAGTTCTGTGAAAATTGTCAATGAAAAGAACGAATATTTAGTAGAGAGATTGGGGCAATATAGCCGCAAACTTGAACCGGGACTTCAGTTAATTGTCCCATTTGTGGAGCAGGTAGTTTACCGAGAAACTATTCGGGAAAGAGTCCTGGATATCCCGCCGCAAAATTGCATCACCCGTGATAACGTCTCCATTAGTGTCGATGCCGTCGTTTATTGGCGTATTGTTGATATCTACAAGGCTTACTATAAAGTCGAGAATCTGCGCCGCGCCATCGAAAACCTGGTGCTGACCCAAATTCGAGCTGAGATGGGCCGCCTAGAACTGGATGAGACCTTTACCGCCCGCTCCGAAATCAATGAAATCTTGCTGCGAGAATTGGATATTGCCACCGATCCCTGGGGCGTGAAAATTACCCGCGTGGAATTGCGCGACATTATTCCCTCCAAAGCCGTTCAGGATTCGATGGAATTACAGATGGCCGCCGAGCGCAAAAAACGGGCCGCCATTCTCACCTCCGAAGGCGATCGCGATTCTGCGATCAATTCTGCCCAAGGACGGGCCGAAGCCAAAATCCTGGAAGCGGAAGCCCAGAAAAAATCCGTCATTCTGGAAGCGGAAGCCCAACAGACCGCCATTATCCTCAAAGCCGAAGCCCAAAGACAGGAGCAAGTCCTGCGGGCCGAAGCCACCGCCCAAGCCCTGGCCATCGTGGCCGACAAACTCCAGGGCGATCGCAATGCCCGCGAAGCCCTCCAATTCCTGCTGGCCCAAAATTATCTGGATATGGGCAAAACCATCGGCAGTAGCGACAGCAGCAAGGTAATGTTTATCGATCCCCGCAGTATGGTTGCCACCCTTGAAGGGGTACGCGCTGTCATTGGCAATGAACCGGAAACCTCGCCGTTAGTCCCAGAGACGCCAATTCCTCCCCTCGCGCCTAAATTAGGCGAGCACGCCTGAGATTGAGCCGCAGGGTAATTCGCTATCTTAGGAAAAGTCGCTCAGCAAAGGGAGTTAGCTTGGCTGCACTAGAACCGGCCGTTTATTTCATTGGAGCGGGGACGGGCGATCCCGAACTGCTCACCGTCAAGGCCCAGAAAATTCTCGCCCAGGCCGATGTCGTTGTCTACGCCGATTCCCTGGTGCCGCGACAGCTGTTGCAATCGGTGCGGGCCGATGCCGAACGGGTGGCCACCGGCAACCAAACCCTGGAAACCATCGTGCCCCTCCTGTGCGATCGCGTGCGAGCGGGAAAGTCCGTCGCGCGACTCCATTCCGGGGATTTAACCCTCTACAGCGCGATTACTGAGCAAATCGAAGCCCTGAATGCTGAGAACCTTCCCTTTGAGTTGATTCCCGGCATTAGCGCCTACCAAACCGCAGCGGCAAAATTAGGCATTGAATTGACCATTCCCACCCTGGTACAGACCATCATCTTAACCAGAGCCAGCGGCAGCGCCTCCCCCGTCCCGGCAGCGGAAGAATTGGCGTCCCTGGCAGCCCATCGCGCCAGTTTGTGCCTGTATCTTTCGGCACGGCAGGTGGATAAGGCCCAAGCCCAACTCTTGCAGCACTATCCCGAAACTACGCCCGTTGCTATCTGCTATCGTCTGGACTGGCCCGACGAACAAATCTGGCTCGTGCCCCTCCGCGACCTGGCCACCGCCACCCGCGATCGCAACCTAATTCGTACCACGATGTATTTAATCAGTCCGGACTCTGGAAAAACCCCCGGTTTGCGATCGCGGCTGTATCACCCGGAGCATTCCCACTTGTTTCGGCCAGCTAAATCTTGATATCCAGGCGCAGGGCCGGATTGTTGTCCCAGCGATCGGCCACGTGGGCATAGATGCAGGTAGTGCGGGGGTCGGCGTGGCCCAGCAGGTCTTGGACTTGGCGCAGCTCCGCCCCCGATCGCAAAGCCAAGGTTCCGGCCGTATGGCGCAAACTGTGGGCAGACAGGGTGCGTCCCGGCTGGTGCTTGAGCTGGGTTTGCTGGAGGTAGCCATCAACAACCACCCGGATGCCCCGACGGGAAAGACGACTGCCCCCGGCCCGATTGCCGACCGCTGCGAACAGGGGTTGGTTGGGGGTGAGGGGTTCTCCCAGTTGTTGGCGCATTTCCAAATAATAGAGTAAAGTCGCCGCTAAATCCGGGGTTAGAGGCACGATGCGGATACTGCGCTTACCTTCCACCCGAATCCCCCAATTGCTGCCCTGTTGCTTCAAATCCTGAATATTAGCCCGGTGCATTTCCACGGTACGCGGCCCCTCCAAAACCATAATCGCCAGCAACGCCCGGTCTCTAGCGGCTTTGAGGGAACCATCGTTGGGAATCGCTGCCAAGAACCGTTCTACTTCCCCTTTCTCCAAATAGGTAATTTGGGTTGCGGGATCGCGCCGTTCCCGGGGCGGTTTCACCCCAGTCGCCGGATTCAGCGGGATTAAGTTGCGATCCACTGCCGCTTGATAAAATCGCCGTACCACAACCAGTTTTAAGGCTACTGTTGCCGGTTTAAACCCCTGTTTTTCCACCAGCCAACGGCGATAGCGTTTGATATCGTTAGCCGTTACCGCAGCCGGAAGTAAATTTTGGCGATCGCACCAGTTGAGAAACAACTGTAGTTGGCGGCGATAGGTTTGGAGGGTATCGCTGGCCGCATCGCCGGCGCTGACATCAATGTGGAGAAAAATCGGCAAAATGCCTCCAGGAGTTCGTCAATGGCTGCCAGCTCCCCTAGCCGCCGTTGTGACCAATTCTAGAGACGGTTCGGTGCTGGATGTGGGGGTGAGATGGGAAGCAGTCTGGCCAGACGGGACAGCGGCAACCATAGCCATACCTTAAACTTGACTTTTGCCCATACTATCAAGGTTAATCATCAAAATTGCCCTTGATTTTGGGTAGGCTAGAGACACCATAAACTGGCTCAGAGTGCCATGAAACGTGCTTGTTTTAAGTGTAGGGGACGCTTGGAGCCTATAACCTACGGAGGTGTGGAGGTTAACCGCTGCGACCATTGTGCCGGAATTTGGTTTGATTCTCTTGAAGCCGATTTGCTCAAAAATATTCAAGGCTCAGAAAGTTTGGATATTGGCGATCCCGAAACCGGCCAGCAATATGACCAAACCCCAGGAAATTTGTCTTGCCCACGCTGCAACCATCGCCTGATCCGCATGGTCGATATTGACGAACATAGCATTTGGTATGAAAAATGCCCTCGCTGCCAGGGTGTCTGGCTAGATGCGGGGGAATTTAAAAAGTTTAAAGCTAATTTCCAACCCAAATCCCTTGGTCAATTTGCCCGGAAAATTTTAGGACATAAAGCCCGCGATTCCGGCTAGTTTCATCCAATATCCTCAACGCAACTTCCTCGCTTTTCTAACCTTTTTCGACGGCGTAGGCATCGGGTTCGCGACCCCAGGCGAAGCGCCAGGAATGACCCATCCCTTTACTGCCGCGAGTCAAAAACACCATCAGGGCCAAAGCGGCCAGCAGCGCTCCCAGTTGAAAAATGCCGCGATAGCCCACCACTGACGCCAGCGACCCCATCAGCGGCCCGCCTAAAGCAATCCCCACATCAAACCCGCCCATACAGATGGCAAAGACTCGCCCCCCGCTCGGTGGCGTAGGAGCGATCGGACATGAGGCGATCGCGCAAGGAACCAAAACGCCGCCCCCGGCCCCTTCCAGAAAGCCTGCAACCAGCAATTCCCCCGGCAGTTGGGCCTGGGCCAGGAGCCACATTGATGCTCCATAGAAAACCAAACTAATACTGATAAACAGTCCCCGTCCCAGCCGGTCGGAGGCTTTTCCCGTAAATAACCGCGCCCCAAAACTGGCGATCGCCGCCGCCGTGTAAAACCAGCCAGGATTCAGGGGAATTTGGGCATCGGCAATGTGCAGCGGTAAAAAAGCCACCAAAATCCCAAAAATCAAGCCAACTTGCAACAACACCAGGGCTGGAATTTGTAAGGCGGGAGACCCTAAAATCTGCCAAAAACTGCGAGATGAGCCGGGGATTTCCTCGCTAACCCCAGAGGGACGAACGGGTTCTTGAACCTGGCTAGCCAGTACCAGGGCCAGCAGTCCCGCTGCCGCCGAAAACCAAAACAGCGGCCCGTCTCCGACTTGGGCTTGGAGGAGTCCGCCACAGGCCGGGCCGATGGCCATGCCCACCGGAACCACCAAACTCATGTAGCCAACAATTTCTCCTCGCTGCTTTAGGGGCGCTAAATCTACCACCAGAGCACTGTAGCCCGTTGTAAAGCCAGCAATACAGATACCGTGATAGGCCCGGATTCCGGCAAGGAGAGGCACACTATCCGCTAGTAAATATCCCAAGGGTGCAGTAGCCACCACCACCGCCCCCAACAAAATCACCAGCTTGCGGCTGCGGCGATCGCAGAGGCGGCCCATCCAGGTGCGGGTGAGCAACAGGCCGATGGCAAAACTGCCCATAACTAAGCCAACCTGTTCGGGCGTCGCACCAAGGGATTGAATGTAGGTCGGCAAGGTTGCCAGTAAAGAAGACAAACTCAACCAAAATAGCAGCCCCGCCGCAAACAATTGCAGGAGGTTACGCCGCTTGTCCCCATCCAGTTCTTGAGAAATTCTAAAGGCGCTCACCGTGTTTTGCTCGTTATCGGACGGTTTGCCTGGTCAACTCCTATCCAGGAGCAGCTGTGTTAATAAATTTTAACAATCTCGGACTGCTACCTTTTGATAGGTTTTGCTGTTACTTCCCTTTTTTCGACGTGAGCCGGGAGAGATTGGCTATCCTTGCTATTTTTTGCCGAAAGGGATGGGACTGACATGCCCCTCGGCGTTGCCTATTTTTCAAGTAGGACAATCTTGATTGGAGTCAGGGAACTAGTCCCGATTGCCATAGCCGGGTATAGCAATCTGGAGATCGCCATCGGGAATAGTCTCTGATGGGGCTGTTGAGCAAATTAAGGAGCGCTAGGAGCGGGAGATTGGCAACACAATGAACAAGCAACCCAGTAAAACTCAAAAAGCACCTCAATATTACTGTCCCTTTTGTGGGGAACGGCTGTGGCGATCGCCCAGTTATCGGCACAATCTCCGCTACGAAAAACTCCTTTGTGGCAAGCATGGTAGAGTTAGCCTTCTCCTACAGCGGCATCTCGACCCGCTTCTGGACGCTTGCTAAGCTGAATTTAGCGGCAGAGTCCCTCCAAATCAGGCAAACCACTCCTGCCAGGGAACCCACCCTTGAACCAGCGAGGCCAGGGCCCCATACCCGGAAGCTCGCGGATGAAAGCCGTCATACGTCGAGACTTCCTGTTGCCACTGCGATGAATTCTGCAAAGGGGCAAACACCTCCAGGTAAGGAATGGACAGATCTTGGCAAATACAGGAAATTTTGGCAGAAAGTTGCTCAATGCGCTGATTCTGCTCCTGCTCGTTCACGGGCGGCGGCCCCACCATTAAAACTCGATAGTCCCCAATGGCAGCGGTCAAAATTTGCCGCGTATAGTGCAAAGACTCCTCCAAGGGCACGCGCACTCCCTTGCCCTCGGCCACTGTATCGTTAACGCCAAAGGAAAACACCAACCGACCATCGCAACCCAGGGGTAGGCGAGAGGCCACTTCTTGCTGCCAGCGAGCGGCAATCAGGACACTGGTATCTCCCCGTACCCCCAGATTGTAGTAAGTCAAGCTATGGCCGGCCGCCAGACCCCCCGACAAAGTCTGCCTGTCCAGCCCAGACAATCCGGATCGCCCTTGCCATTGACAAAGGAATCGCCAACGAAGGCCAGGCATAAATCTTGCATGATGATTAATTACCCGGCCGATTGCGTAACTCCTCGCGGATGTGGCTGCGATCGCCTAATTTATGCAGTAGCGGCCCGTGCTCGCGAAACTCCACCGCTGTCACCGATGCCACCGCCATGCCAATGCGATCGCGAAAGCGGCCAATATCGATGCCCAGCAGAAAACACAGCATAATTCTGATCGTTGCCTTGTGGGAGACAATCAGCACATTACCGCTGTCGTAATTTTGTTCGATCTCCCGCAAGACCTGGACGCTACGGCGAGCAATTTCAATGCCCGTTTCCCCTCCTGTAGGCGCATTCCAGCCCGGATCGGAGAGCCAGCGGATATATTCGTCATGAAAGTCGCGATTGACTGCCTCTGGCAGCATTCCTTCCCATTTTCCGTAGGCAATTTCCTTAATGCCGTCCCGCAGTTGCATCTCCAGTCCCGCCGCCTCACAGAGATATTTCGCCGTAGCGATGGTGCGTTTCATGGGGCTGACAAACACCCCTTGCACGGCATTGATTGATAGGCCGCGGCAAAATCCTGGGCCATCAGCATCCCTTCGGGGTTAACTCCGGATCGATGGAACCACAATAGCCACCCAGACGGCTCGCCGTGGTTTCGCCGTGACGCAGAAAATAAACGGTTAGCATGAGCGTTGCATCCTTATCAGATATTGAGGTTAGCTAGACAACAAAATTACTTGGTAAAAAGGCAGCTCAAGGGCTGGCAACGTTTCTAAGGGCATTCTATAGCAGTCCCGCAGACAGCAAGCCTAATTGTGCCGCAGGCAAGGGATACCGGCCCTGTATGATCGGAACTTAGGCAGGCCATTGGAATAGATTTTATGGTTTCCCGTCGGGATTTTCTCTTGCATAAAGCTGTCCGCAATGGCGACATCAAGGGCGTCAGAGCCTTGTTAGCTCAGGGGGCGAATGTTAATGTTCCAGACAGACAACAGCAAACCCCCCTAATGTACGCTGCTCAACGGGGCGATCGCCAACTGTTGACAACATTGCTCGCAGCCGGAGCCGCCGTTAATCAGGCCAGCTTTCCCCACCGTCAAACGGCGCTGATGTTTGCGGCAGGAGCTAATCGCGTAGGAGCCGTGTCAATCCTCCTGGAGGCGGGAGCCGAGGTGAATGCCACCAATGACGATGGCTCTCCGGCCCTGATGATTGCGGCCTATAAAGGCTATGGAGAAATCGTCCAACAGTTGCTCAGCGCTGGGGCTGGGGTGAATCTAGTGGATAAAGACGGGGACACGGCCCTCAGTTTGGCAATTCAAGGCAACCATCCAGAAATTGTGCGCGCTCTCCTGGAAGGGGGGGCGGGGCTAACCGCTGGCTTGGGGGGGCTGGCGGCGGCAATTTTGGCTAACAGCGTGGCGATCGCTAAAATTGTGCTAACCCACGGTGGGGATATCAATGCCCCCAACGGAGAAGGACAGCCGCCCCTTGTTCAAGCAGCGGTGGCTAACCAGACAGAAATGACCCAGTTTTGCTCTCTCTGGGAGCGGATGCCAATGGCCGCGATCGCCAGGGGGAAACAGCCTTAACCCTGGTAGCGGAACAGGGAAACCGGGAAATGCTCGAAATTTTGCTGGCGGCCGGAGCGGAGGTAAATGCCCCTACTCCCGAAGGCGATACGCCCCTGATGGTGGCCGCTGCCGAAGGACAAGGAGAAATCATGCAATTGCTGCTGGCTGCGGGAGCCAGGGTCAATGGGCAAAACCACAATGGCGAGACAGCTCTCCATTTTGCGGCCCTTGAAGGCCACAGTCACCTCATTCAGTCCTTGGTCAGGGCCGGAGCCGAGCTGAACCAGTCCAACCAAGACGGAGATACGCCCCTCCTGATTGCCATTGCCCAGGGAGATCTCACCGCTATTAGGGAACTCCTGCGGTGTGGGGCGAATCCCCAGGCCATTGCCCCTGGAGAGGCTCCCCTGGCTCTGGCCATCGCCCAGGGACAGGCGGCGATCGCTGAAGCTCTCTTAAATGCGGGAGCCGATGCCAATCTCTATTTCCCCGACGGTAAAACGGCTTTGATGCAGGCGATCGTCCAGGGTCAGGAAGCAATGGTTAGGGCGCTGCTGGTGGCAGGAGCTGATGTGAATTTAACCGATTCCTCCCAAGCAACGGCTTTAATGTGGGCGGCCCACGGCGGCGATCGCCAAATCGTGGACTTGCTGCTAGCTTGCCCGAATTTAGCAATTAACTCCCGCAACCAGGGAGGTTTTACAGCCCTGATGCTGGCCCAATTTAACCGCCACTTCCTCCTTGCCAGAACCCTGAAAGCCGCTGGCGCAACCGAGTAAGCCGGGGATTACAAAGCTGAAATTGGGATCAAGAAGACGGAAACCCCACAGAATTGCCCGTTTTCCAAAGACAACTCGCAACAAAATTGGTGAGGATGTGGGCCAGGATCGGAACCAGCAAATTCCCCGTCGCTAGGGCGCTGTAGCCCAGAACAAACCCAACCATCGTAGCCCAAACCATATAGGGCCACTGTTTTAGCCCGCTCAAATGTAAAACGCCAAACAGCAGGCTTGAGAAAACCAGGGCGCTCCAGTTAAATCCCAGCGCAGGTAGCATGACGCCGCGAAACAGCAATTCTTCGCTCAATCCGGGGAGGAGTCCCAGCCAGAGCAGATCGGGCCAGATCAGGGGTTTGAGGATCAATTCAAGATAGAGATCGGCACTGTGTCGGTAGGCAGGCCACAGTCGATAAATCAGGCTACTGGCAGCGGTAATGGCAAAAGCCAGGCCAATTCCTAATAAAACAGCCTCACTCGTCCACCGGGGCAATAAAATTGTTACGGAGTCTAGTCTTTGCCATATTTTAGCCACAAGCAGCAGGATCAAGGCAGTAATCCCCATGATCCCTAAAATTTGCAGGCGAGTCAGCGGTTCCAGGTCGGGACGGTTTGAATTAGCCACGGCTTTCACCTAAACGGTGCAGTGGGGACAGGGTAGGACAGAGGGCGATCGCACTAATGCCAGCGCGCAGGGTTACCAGGACGCCCAGGGCCTCTAGATATGAGTTTACTCGAATAGCCTTGATCCCCAGGGGTTCGGGGGGGACTTCCATGCGAGTGTGATTGTCTTCTACGGCAATGACGGTCGCACCCTGGCTGAGGCTGAGAACCGCAGACCCTCCAGCAGGCATCGGCGGGAACCACGATCGCATCCACTTCCTCGGCCCACAGGGTTGCTTGCGTGCTTTGTTGGCGATCGCAGACAAATTGAGGCGCGCGGCTCAAGCCCACCAAGGCACAGGGCAGGAAGGTATAGCCAATCTCTTCGGCAGCAGCCCGGGGAGAAACGCTCCCATCCAGGGGTAGGGGCAGGAGGGCGGGGGCGTGGGCAGCGGGAATGCCAAATTCGCGGACGATCAGGTGAGAAATTACGGCTTCGGCCCGGCCAGGGGATCAACTCCTGCTCCCTGACGGTAATCTTGCAAGGCACTGCCCTCGGTTGCGTCAGGAAAGCGAGCGACGATGCAAATCGCCTCGGCCCGGGCTTGTTGGATTAAGGTTTGTGCCCCTCGCAACAGGCTACCGGGATTGGCTAGGGTTCCCCAACTGGCACCGGAAGGGGCTGTCCGCAACTCCACACCCAAAGGCTGATCGGTGATGACGTAATCGCTCAGGCTCAGGCCGAGGGTGGCTCTGGTGGCATCGGCGGCCTGGAGGTGGCGCAGGCGCAAATCTGGTTCAATGGCGGCGTCCAGGAGCAGTCCCACGCGGTTTTGGTGAACGGGCTGCAAGCCCCAGCGACCCGCGGCAAATCGGTCTAAGCCGTAGCCTTCCACGTAATCAACATTGCTCAGGGGCCAGTAGAGCTGGGCGCCGTTGAGAACGTTGGGATGGGTAATCAGGCGATCGCAAATTTGAGCCATGGCCCTAGCGACGGGCAAGGCATCCCCGGCATAACCGCCAATGGCAGCACCAACGCCAGTGGGAACCAGTAAAACAACATTAAAAGAACGCCGATCCATAAAATCCAACTTAGCCAACCCAAAATCCTGAATTTCTCAATTACTCTGCTATCAACGACGGGGTTAGGTAGAGTACCCCGGTGTTCTACTCAAACTGGCTCAACCCAACATAATTTGGCAGCAAGATTGCTAGCAAGGGTGTTTGTCCGCTAAACCAGATTGGTTTTTGGGGTGCGGGCTGCCAACGGGCTGAAATCCTCCGAGCTAATCCCCTTAAAAAGACCAGAAATCCGTAACGCTGTAGCCTAGGCTGGCCAGCATCTCCCGCAGTAAGGGCATACTCAATCCAATGACATTGGTATGGCAGCCCTCGATTTTCTCCACAAAAAAACTGCCCCTGCCCTCCAAGGCAAAACTGCCAGCGCACTGCAACGGTTCTCCACTCTGAACGTAGGCGGCAATGGTGGCATCATCGAGATCGGCAAAATAAACCTTGGTAATGCCGCAGCGAATCACCTGGCGCGGCTGAAGGCGATCGATGAGGGCGTGACCCGTGTAGAGCAGCCCATAGTGGCCGCGCATCTGCCGCCAGCGATCGCAGGCAACGTCTGAAGAATCCGGCTTACCGTAGATTTGCCCGTCTACCGCTAACACCGAATCACAGCCTAAAATCAGGGCTTGACTATAGAGGTTTGCGACAGTTTCTGCCTTGGCGCGGGCTAAGGTTTCCACCAATTCCACGGGGTCGCTGCATTGGATTTGGGATTCGTCAAAGTTGCTCTGGCAGACAATGGGGTTAATCCCTGCCATTTGGAGCAATTTACGGCGGGCAGTGGAGGCAGAGGCCAGAACGAAAGGGACGGCAGCAGGCATGGGAATTTAGCAATTCTAGTAAACCGTAAAGGATTGGGCGACGACTCCAAAGCGGTCTTTGACCTTAGACCAGCGCCCTTCACGGGTAGACAGATTAAAGGTAAACAGCTTGTCTCGACTCACGGCAACGCTGGCAAGATTGTGCCGTTCCTGGCCATCGGGCAGCTTGACCTGGTACTCCAGCAAATAATAGGTTTTGCCCTGATGTTCCTGGGCTTCGGCATTGAGAAATTCGGCCTGCCGTCCCGATTCTGGGTCGTTAGCAATGCCTTTCCAAAAGCGATCGCCAACCTCTGTGGGAGTGCCCAGGGCTTCTAGGGTTTCCCGGCCGGAACCTCGCTGACAATGACGCTAAGATTTTCGCTGCGCTCGACCAAATCGTGAAAGACGGCATCGACCCCCGCAGAAGCGTCGCGCACATCCACTTGAATCCAGCCATTGGGGTAGAGAAATTCATAGCCTTTGGCGGCGTTGGCGTAACTTTTCAGGCCGCTCAACCCGGAACTACACCCCAACAAACAGAGGGTAACAACGGCGAGCAACAGGGCAATCAAGGATTTCCTCATGATTTTTTCTCGGCGACGGGCCCTTTCATTGTCCCATGCCCCTGGCCCGTGGGTTGATCTCAAGCCGGTCTCAGTTCGTGTCCTCCGGCAGCTCGGAACCACCGCCCGGTAGGGGAGGCGGCGCAGGCAAATTAGGCGTACTGGGGGTCAAGCTGTTGGGAGTCCCGCTGGGTAAGGGCGCATTCAGGTCAAAATTACTGCCTGGCAGCCCATTTAAGCCACCATTGTTGAGGGAGGGGGTTGGTTGCAGGTTTTCCACCGTTCCTCTGGGGAGGGTGGCCAGGGCCACGCGATCGCCGCCCACTGACCGGAGCATGTCCAAGACCGAGACCACTTCTTCGTAGCGAGATTCGCGGGAGGCATGGAGAACCATCAGTCCGCTGGGATTGAGCAGTTGATAATTTTTGAGAATTGCTGAGAGTCGGTCTCTGGTGACGGGCTGCTGCTCCACATAGAGCTGGCCAAGGTTATCCAAACTCACCACCAGCATCTCCCGAACTTGGGGTTTACCCGTGTTAGCCTTGGGAAGATCGAGGCTGATGGCTTGTTGGCGAGATAGCCCCACCGCAGCCAGGATAAAAAACGTCAAAATGCAGAAAATGACATCAATCAGCGGCACAATCTCAATGCGCACTTCCCCGGCGGGAGAATGATCCTGCCACAGCTTGAGGGGACGAGCGGTAACGGGGCCAGAAGCACTTTTTCTCATGGGACACTTGCAAGGCGGTTAACAGGGCTGGCTGGTAGCTAATCTTACCCTAATTTTTCTGAGGACGCGCCCTGGTCTCTGGGGAAAAAAACAGGTTTGGAAAGCAAGGGGAGCAACGCTGTCCCCCGCTCATTCTCTCCCATTTAACTTTTAGGTAAAATTCAATCGCTAAGGATTGTGCCGTCACCTTCCCGCAAGCTTGGCTAGGATCTTCGGAAATCACCCCGACCTCACCGAGGATACGGGTAGCCTTACTGACTTACGGGAACGATTCGCCAATCTTTTGGGGCGATAAGCCTTCGGCATAGCTTCCCTTACCGCCTAAATTCTGCCTACAGAGGGAAAGATTCTCAAAAAAGTCTATGATAGTCTCATGTTTCTAGCAATTTGCTGATAAAATTTCCCTACCAAGAATTCACCAATTTATTAACGAGAAACACAACAGTAGGAGCGAGCGATTGACTACGACTCCCTTGGCGTTCGGTTCAATGTTTACTCACCGCTAGAGAAGGTTGAATTGCGATGGAAAACGTGGCAGAAAACGTTAAAGGAACCTGTCGTTACTTTTGTGCTGTTGTTGGCGGTGATTTTGGCCGTGCCGCCGCTGTTTGAGCGAATTCGCTTGCCGGGTTTGGTTGGTTTGTTGGTAGCTGGAGTTGTCTTGGGTACAAACGGCTTAAACTGGCTGAGTACCGAATCAGAAACCATGAGTTTGTTTTCCGACATTGGGAAAATTTACCTGATGTTTGTGGCAGGCTTAGAAATCGATCTCGATCAGTTTCGCCGCACCCGCAACCGTTCCCTGGGATTTGGTCTGGCGACTTTTGGGTTTCCCATGACGATGGGAATTTTGTTGGGGCGATTGTTTGATTTTGACTGGAATGCCTCGGTGTTAATCGGTTCCCTACTGGCGTCCCACACGCTGCTGGCCTATCCTATCGTTCGGCGTTTAGGTGTGGTGGCAGATGAAGCGGTCACGGTTACGATTGGAGCCACGATATTTACTGATATTAGTGCGCTGCTTGTCCTGGCGGTCTGTGTGGGTATCAATCAAGGGGATTTCTCCGCGTTCAGTTTGGGGTTTTTGTTGATTTCCCTGGGGATTTATGCGGTTGGGGTCTTATTTGGTTTAGATCGCCTGGGAAAATCCTTTTTTCGCCGCACAAAACATGACCAGGGTAATCAATTTTTATTCGTCTTGCTGTCGGTGTTTGTAGCTTCGGTGGCAGCTCAGTTGATTGGGGTTGAGCAAATTGTGGGCGCGTTTTTGGCGGGCTTGGCGGTCAATGATGTTTTAGGGGATTCTCCAGTTAAAGAAAAAGTCGAGTTTATTGGCTCGGTTTTGTTTATTCCCATCTTTTTTGTGGATATGGGATTGTTGCTGGATCTGCAAGCCTTTGTGCAAACCCTAGACACTTTGGGATTGGCGGTGGCGATCGTCGGCGGCTTGTTGCTCAGCAAGTTTTTGGCGGCGCTGGCGATTAAATTAATCTACCGCTATAACTGGCCCCAGACTTTGACCATGTGGTCGCTGTCGGTTCCCCAGGTGGCGGCAACCCTGGCGGCGACGGTGGTGGGCTACCAGGAAGGTATTCTGAATGAGGCGGTCTTTAACAGTGTCATTTTGATGATGCTCGTCACGGCGGTGGTCGGCCCTCTGGTAACGACGCGGGCGGCGGCAAAGCTAAGTCCCCATGCCCTAGATGAGCTGCCTTCGGAGGAGGCTTTGGAGGCTGGGGTTGGGAGAACCCGCGCTCAGGAGGAGACGGTGGTGGTTCCCGTTTACAATCCTCAAACCGAGCGATTTTTGCTGGAATTGGCGGCAGTACTGGCCCGGTCTAGGGAAGGCCGCATTGTGCCTTTAGCGATCGCCAAAGCTCAGGAGCGGATGGATGCACCGGAGATGAATCGGGCCATTGATCGCTGTCGGGATTTGCTGGCCCAGGCCCAGGCAATTAGTAATGAATTGGCGGTAGTGGCGACGCCCCAGTTGCGGATTGCGGGCAATGTAGCGGAGGCGATTAATCACACCAGTCGGGAAGAAGAGGCGAGTTTGATCGTGCTGGGAATGGGCCGCTATGTGGATTTGCAGGCGCGGTTGTTTGGTAACATCACCGATCGCGTGCTGCGCTCTGCCCACTGTCCTGTGGCGATCGCGCGGTTGCTCGGTTCACCACTGGATCTCAAGGGTATTTTGGTGCCGGTGGAGAATGTCGAGGTGGCGAGACGGCAATTGGACTTTGCCCAGCGCCTAGCCTTGGAGAATGGGGGACAGGTCACGCTGCTCAATGTTTGCCATCCCCAAACGTCTAAACGGGCTCAGGCACTATTGTACGAACAATTGCTGGCCCTGGCGGGGCAAATCGCCGCACCAGTCCCCACCGATGTCCAAGTTGTTCCCCAAGAGGATGTGATCTCGTCCATCGTGCGTGTCTCTGGGGATTATGATCTGGTAATTGTCCGCTCGCAACGCCTGAGAATTGGGGCCGATGGTTTGGCGATCGGCTCGTTTACCAAACCCCTGCTGGAACGATTGCCTTGCTCGGTCATTTTGTTGGGCGATCCCCACGAGTAAACTCAGCTATTTATGAGGTCAAAGCGCGGCAGTGGGGAAGAAGGCTCGCTTAACGGGGAAAAGCACCTGTATCTACAGAACTTTCATGATACTGGGAATGCTAGAAATGGCTTCTAATTCGTGAATTTCTGCCAGGGCTTCGTAAAAATCTCCGGCTTTAACATCGTGGGTGACGACGACAATTTCCGCTAGGTCCTCTTGGAAGCCAATTTGCACTACCGACTCCAAGCTGACATTGTGGTTGCCGAAACTGGTTCCCAAATGACCAATGACCCCCGGTAAGTCCCTGGTAAGAAATCTGGCGTAGAACCGAGTGGTTAACTGTTCGATGGGTTCCAGGGTGCAATATTCTTGGTGGGAGCAGCCGAACAATGGATTTAGGGCTTGAGTGCGATCGCGCCGAGTAGGCTGACAAGGTTGAGAATATCGGAAACTACTGCACTGGCCGTCGCCCCGGCCCCCGCCCCCGGCCCGAAAAACATTACCTGTCCCAGGGGGTCGCCTGCCACTAAAATCGCGTTACATACTCCATTAATGCTGGCTAGAGGATGATTTGAGGGAACCAGCGTGGGATGTACCCTCACTTGGAGCGCTTCGCCCCCATTCCGACTCGACCGCTGGGCGATCGCCAGTAATTTGATGGCAAAACCTAGCTTGGCCGCATAGTTAATATCGGCCGCACTCACCCGACGGATGCCTTCACAGAAAATTTCTTCCCGCTTAATGCGGCCTCCAAAGGCGATCGCCGCCAGAATGGCAATTTTGTCCGCCGCATCCAGACCATCGACGTCAGCGGTGGGATCGGCCTCTGCGTAACCCAGGGCTTGAGCTTGGGCGAGAACTTCGTCAAAACCCGTTCCTTTCGCCGACATTTCCGTGAGAATGTAGTTTGTCGTGCCGTTAACAATGCCCAAGACACTGATAATGCGATTAGCTCCCAAAGACTGCTTGAGGGGTTGAATCACGGGAATGCCGCCGCCCACCGCCCCTTCAAACAGCACATAAACCCCAACCCCATGGGCCGCACTAAAAATTTCGTCGCCATAGCGGGCTAGCACGGCTTTATTGGCAGTTACAACCTGTTTGCCCCGCTTAATGGCCTGTAAAATTAGCGATCGTGCCGGTTCTAGTCCGCCCAGCAATTCCACGACAATATCGATATCCGGGTCAGTAACGATGGATTCAAGATTAGTGGTCATCATGGAGGCAGGCAACTGAAGCTGGCGCGGTTTTCCCAGGGAACGCACGCCCACCCGGTGAATTTCTACCGCTGATAGGAGGGGATGACGGCCGGCGGGATTCAGCAAAATCTGCGCCGTTCCCGTCCCGACCGTTCCCAGTCCCAGCAAACCAACCTTAAATCCCACAGCCTGCTCCCGATTACTTCCTCTCTAGAGTAGCGGCAATGGGAGCTTTGCACCATCCCAAGCCAGGAGCTAATTCCTTGGGCAAGGCGCGATAAACCCTCGGCGTAGCTTGGCTTACCGCCCGGATTCTACCTAGAGAACGTTGCCACTTAAATTCAATTGCTTACATGCTGGTTTTGGTGGTGCTTCTCATCGGCGCTTCCAGAATTTCAGGAGCTAGCTGTCATTTATTTAGGTAGTAATCATGGCAGATTTGTGGGAAAATCTCACGAAAGTTAACTGGGAGAAAATGTTTGTGCCATCAACGCCGTTGCTAGAAATTTTAGTGCGGGGAACCCTGGTTTATCTAGCGCTATTATTACTGCTGCGTCTGGTGTTAAAACGTCAGTCGGGAAGTGTTAGCGTCACGGACTTACTGGTAGTGGTTTTGATTGCTGATGCCGCCCAAAATTCTCTAGCCGATGATTACCGCTCCATTCCTGAAGGAATTTTGTTGGTTTCAGTGATTATTTTCTGGAGCTACATTGTCGATAAATTGGGGTACTGGTTTCCGCTGGTTGAGCGCCTGGTACATCCCCCGCCGTTGCTATTGGTCAAAAATGGGAAAATGCTCCGGCAAAATATGCGTAAAGAATTGGTAACCGTAGATGAATTAATGTCCCACATGAGAGAGCAAGGAATTGACACTCTCAAACAAGTCAAACGGGCTTACATGGAAGGGGATGGGCGCATCAGCATAGTCCGCCACGATCGCGAAACTACGGGTAACGATCGCCAGCGAGATCCGTCCTAGGGCCCCGCTGGACTACTGGTATTGGGAGTAATTGCCAGTGGCGAAACCAACAAAGAAACTCCAAATACTGGGGAAAAACCCTTACCATCGGTACCAAAGGGTCTTATCGGGAAATTTGGGGAGGGCAGCGATGAGTCAATCAGCAGACGTTTTCGTTTTTCTGGACGTTTATGCCCAAGAAGGCGGCATTCAAACCTACAATCGCCTCTTGCTCCATAGCTATGCCTCCCTGGAAAAACCCCCGGCCCAGGTGTTCGTACTGCGCGATCGCGATGCTGACCCCAATCCTTTAGCCAGCCATCCCGCCTTCAAGTTCCACAATTTTTATACCTCCTCACCCCAACGGAGCCGCCTCAACCTGGCTCTGGCCTTGTGGCAGCAATTTCGCCAGCAGCGACCCCAACAGGTTATCTGCGGCCATGTCAATTTAGCGCCGCTGCTTGACTGGCTCTGCCGTCCTTGGGGCATCCCCTACAGCGCCATCCTCCACGGCAAGGAAGTTTGGCAGCCCCTGCCCTGGTGGAAACGCAAAGCGTTACAAGGCGCTGAGCGAATTTGGATCGTCAGCTGTTACAGCCGCGATCGCGCTTGTGCGGCCAATCATCTCGATCCCAAAAAGGTACAGCTTTTGCCCAATGCGGTGGATGGGAAGCGGTTTACCCCCGGGCCGAAACCCGTTGATTTACTGAATAAATACGATTTTGAAGGCTGTCGGGTCTTGATGACCGTAGCTCGGCTGTGGTCGGGCGATCCCTATAAAGGCGTTGACGTAACGCTTCGGGCCTTACCGAAAATTTTGGCTGAATGTCCCGATGTTAAATATTTAGTGGTCGGACGGGGCGATGACCAACCGCGCTTAGAACGGCTGGTGCAGGAGCTAGGGTTGCAGGAGCGGGTTGTGTTTGCCGGGTTTGTGCCGACGGCAGCCTTAATCGAGCATTACCGAGTGGCTGATGCTTACATCATGCCTTCCCAAGAGGGATTTGGAATTGTTTATCTAGAAGCGATGGCCTGCGGTTTGCCGGTTTTGGCGGGGGATGACGATGGTTCTGCCGATCCGTTGCAGGAAGGTCGTTTGGGCTGGCGCGTGCCTCACCGGGATGTGGATGCAGTGGCGGCGGCTTGTCTAGAAATCCTCCAAGGCAAAGACTCGCGCTGTAACGGTCAATGGCTGCGGGAGGAAACCTTAAAACAATTTAGCTACGAGGCGTTTCAAGCTCGTTTGCAGCAATTGCTAGAAGATTGTCAGTAGAGCCGGAACTTGGGGCTGAAAAGTGCGATCGCCTGGGTGATGTGCGATCGCGGAATCAGGCCATAGAGGTTTAGACTTTCGCCAACTCGCTGGGAGGCAGGAGGGAGGGGAAAGGCAGCTCGTAATCCTGGAACAAAACGCTGCTGAGGTAGCGCTCCCCGAAACTGGGCTGAATGGCCACAATTAGCCGACCGACATTTTCGGGACGCTGGCCTACTTTGATCGCTGCGGCTAGGGCGGCCCCGGAGGATAATCCCGACAGCAAGCCTTCTTCGGTAGCTAAACGGCGAGCGTAGAAAATAGCTTCGTCGTCGCTGACTTGAATCACTTCATCGATTAACTCCACCCGCAGAACTTCCGGTATAAACCCTGCGCCGATGCCCTGGATTTTGTGGGGGCCGGGCTGGCCGCCGGATAGGACAGGGCTGTTGGTAGGTTCCACGGCGATCGCCTGAAAGGAGGGTTTGCGGGTCTTGAGAGCAGAGGCAACGCCGGTAATTGTGCCCCCCGTGCCCACACCAGCAATGAGGATATCCACTTGTCCGTCCGTGTCCTGCCAGATTTCCTCGGCGGTGGTTTGCTCGTGAATTTGCGGGTTAGCGGGATTTTTGAACTGTTGGGGCAGGTAGGCACCGGGAATTTGTTCGGCGATCGCACCGCTTTTGAATCGCACCTTTCATGCCGTCTTTGCCGGGAGTCAGCACCAATTCTGCGCCGTAAGCTTTGAGCATCGCCCGCCGTTCCTGGCTCATGGTGTCGGGCATGGTCAAAATCAAGCGATAGCCCTTGGCTGCGGCCACCATCGCCAGGGCAATGCCGGTGTTTCCTGAAGTCGGCTCGACGATAATAGTTTTGCCCGGCTGAATCTGGCCGGACGCTTCTGCCGCTGCGATCATGTTGACACCGATGCGGTCTTTCACTGAAGCCGCTGGATTCATCCCTTCCAACTTCAGGACAATTTGAGCAACGCACCCTTGGGCTTGAGGAATGCGATTGAGTTGAACCAACGGCGTGTGCCCGACCAATTCCGTGACATCGCGAGCAATGCGCATGTTTATACCTCTCGTAAATGTTTCCCTTGCGCGATCGCGCCCAACTCTATGCAACTGGGCTGGGTAAGCTTAAGCTAGTCAATTTTCCGAACGCCTAGCCATTAAGAGAAGCTGAAACTGGCTTAGGTTATCGCAAGGGTTGGGATGCCAGAAGCTTTCAAGCTTTACTCAGATGCGAGGGGATGGGGGAGCGGAGATAGACGGTTTTCGATAGTGCCATTCCTCGGCGGGACTCAACTATTCCTGGGTGGGACTCAGATATTCCTCGGCGGGACTCAACTATTCCCTGGCGGGACTCAAATATTCCTGGGAATAATTCAGACATTAAGCGGAATATTTTGTTTATTCCTTCTCGGCAGTGCATCCCCCTGTCTCTAGAATTGGGCGATGCTCCTATCGGAGCGGCTGCGCCTGCGCGTGTGGAGCGGGTTCCGTGGGGCGATCTGGAAGAGAAGCTATGGGGAAAGGCGATCGCAGATAATCTAAAGTTTAAATTGGTTCCCTGTAAGCTGTTTGCTCTCCGATGTTCACCAAGAGTTAAAACGCTCTTTTTTCACAAATTGCGACCAATTTTTATTTGCTGAACAGGGTGGATTTGAGAGACGGCATGGCTCGCACCTGTGCGCCCGCGATCGCAGCAGCGTCTTGATTAATGCAGCCCGGTTTTTTGGCGAACTGACAGACCCTAGCCCAAAGGATAGCGCGATCACCAGGGGAACCGGCGGAAAAAATAACCTTCTGTCCGGCAATAATTTTGACCCCACAAGCAGGACAAATTTCAACGGCTGGGTTAGTCATCGCTATCAACTCCTCTCTTTTCTTTAGTTATTGCTAATTTATACCGGGTTTGCCTTCTATCTTTGGTTACAGCCATTACGATTACTAGTTCGAGTTTTTTGTCATATTTTAAGCAACAACCCTACCAATCTCCTAAAAAATCCCAGTCTTTAGTCCCTTCTGAAGCGTCGTCATTAGACATTGGCTGGGGAGATTGGATGAGCGCGGCATATTCTCCTGAATCAATCCATTTCAGTAATTCCGAAGCCCGCATGATCGCCCAAGCAAATAACTGATCGAGATAGCTGAGGGTGCGAGTTACCTTGTCCAAGCTATTAAAATTTTGGGTTTCAAATTCCCGAGCCTGAGCCATAAAATCAGCAATAACCCCAGCATTAATATGTTTTTCCGGCAGACCCGCTAACTTAATTAACGTTCTTAACGCCACTTCCTCCTCCTGGCAAGCTAGCAATCCGGCGCGATCGGCGGTAAATTTCGCCATCATCACCCAATTTAACAGGGCAATTTGCATACCGCTGGTGGCCAATCCCCCTAAACCCAGGGTTGTATTACTCAATAAGGTTCCAATCACGGGTAATACCGCGGCGGTTTGGTGATAAAGGAGGTGAGAGCTTTTAATTCGTGCCAGCTCGTGGCCAAAAATAAAGCTA
>JAAUTE010000204.1 GCA_012031815.1 Chloroflexaceae bacterium | reverse complement strand
TGGTTCGGCATAGCCTGCAAAGTACCGCAGCCCTTTTTGCTCAACCCCGCCGAAAAATAGAACACCGAGGTTAGGAGTGCCAAAGCGACAGTGGTGTTGATGTCGTTGGTGGGCGCGGCCAATTCCCCTTCAGGAATCTCCACGACGCGCCAAGGAACCAACGCCCCCGACCAATTTGACACAAAAATGAACAAAAATAAAGTCCCAATAAAGGGCACCCAGGCCCGATACTCTTTTTCGCCGATCTGGTCTTTGGCAATGCTGCGAATAAACTCTAGGACATATTCCATAAAGTTTTGCATGCCAGCGGGGACGAGCTGGGTGTTGCGCGTTCCGAGAAAGGCTGCGATGAGTAATGTGCCAATGACAACCCACGACGCTAGAAAGACCTGGCCGTGCAGTCTCCAATTGCCAATTTCCCAGTAAAAATGCCTGCCAACTTCTAGCGAAGCCAGGGGGAATGCGTGCAGTTGATTAAGTAGTTGGAAGCTATCCATTTAGCGATATTTCCCCAAATATCAAAGTTTGTCTGTCATCACAGTTCACTCTCAACGTTCTATTATCCCTTTTTTGGGGCGGGCGTTAAGGCCGTTTGCAGCACATACAGAATGATGGCAGCTTTGTAGGTCATAAAGCCAAGGAAAATCGGGACGATCCGCAGTTGTTGCCACCGAGTTGCTAGGATCATCAGCCCCACAAAGAGGGCCAGACGAGAGGAGCCGAATCGGGTTTGCTGTCCGCCTACACGCTCGACCGCACCGGCTAGCATTCTCAAGTAAACCACGCCAACGCAAGCTCCCAGCAGGTAATTCAAGGCAGTATTGAAGGAATAGGTTACCCAAACACAGGCGAAAACGATCGCGCTCAGGGTGAGGGTAGCTAGTAGCAACGTTTGCTTGAGTTGGTAATATTCCTGCATGGAATCTGCCCCGGTGACGGCGGGTTCAGAGACTTCGGTGGCAGGTTCGCTAGGAGTGGAGGGTGAGTTCACGCTGGCAGGTCAAAGTTTTAACTGACGGATTTGGGCTGGGAGCAGCTCCAGTAAAGTTGCTCCGTCTAGGGGTGGAGAGCGACAGACTTCCTGGAGAGAGACCCGCTGTATCAGCGCTAACTTACACAGGGGTCAGGAGTCATATTATCACGCACCGTGACAATTATTAAATATTTGTGAACGCCTCCCAAGCAAGTTCTGGCGGGGCTTTTGGCTGAGGGAGCGATCGCGCGCCTCATGGGGAAGCTGGGGGCGCGAGTATCAGGAGTTGTCGCTGTTTTAGGGAGCGGACTTGCTCCAGGCTCAGGGAGATTTGCTCTAGGAGGTCGCCGACGGTGGTTGTGGGGGAAGGGCGATCGCAGGCTTGGAGGAACTGCAATTCGGCCTCGCTAAGCTGGATGACTTCGTAGTCGTAGTTAAACAGGTGCTGGCTGGGCCAGCCGGTCAGGCAGGGGTTGCGCTCAGGTAGGGCGGCCAGGAGTTGGCGATCGCTCGACCAATCGCTGATGGGCAGGGGTGGCTTGGTCAGGAAAAATTCGTAATGGGTAATGGCTTCGGGATCGAGCAGCTCAATGAGCCGATAGCGCTCCATTTCTGACAATTTCGCCGCTTTATCTATTAAGGTCGGAGATTGTCCTAAAAGGCGCTGGAGTTGCCAGGTGCGCGGGTTGGAAAACCCCAGAAATTTCAGTCCAGAAGCCGCAATTAGCTCAAACAGTGTCGGAATCGTATAGTCAATTTCTTGGGGATGGACATACATATCGGCAAAGGCTTCATCCCGCTGATTATCCAAAGACCAGCGCTCTTTTTCCCGGCGCACTAGGCGGTTATTCTCTGGCAGCACGGCAAAAAGTTCTCGCCCCAGTTGCACCCCGTCTCGATAGTCCCCACGGCGATCGCCTTGAAGCAGCGCAATGGCCTGCTGCATTAGTCGAATTTCCCAGCGGCCCAGCTCCCCGTAGACAAAAATGTGCAGTAATCCCCCCGGCGCTAGCTTGCTAGCCAAAGCTTGAATTCCCGCCACCGGATCGCCCAAATGGTGCAAGACGCCCACGCAGTTAATCAACTCAAACTCCCCCGGCAGCGCGATCGCCTCCTCCACCTTCAGCCGCTGGAAATCTACTAGGCGGCCCTGGGCAACCCCGGAGGTCTGACAGCGTTTTCTGGCAATTTCCAAGGCTTTTTCGCCGATGTCAATGGCCACTACCGACGCTTGGGGGTTGAGGTGAATTAAATATTCCGTTCCCACGCCCGTTCCACAGCCCGCGTCTAGGATGCGGATATCCAGCCGTGGCGGTTTGCGGCCCGTATAGTAGCTATAGCTTGCCAGCCAGCTCCAGCGCCAGTTGTAACCGGGGGGCGGGTCATTAAGTAAGGGTTCTGGTGGAAAAGGATAAGTATTGTAGAGATCGGCAACGGCCGCAAGAACAGAATAGGGATCGCTCATAACTGATTGACAAAAGGGCGCTTTCTCAGTCTACGGCGCGAGGAAAGGACTGCATCGATTCCTGCCCCATCGAAAGTCGGCAACCCAATTAAACTACGTCCTTGATTTCGTCAATGTCCCGCCCGGCCCGATCAATACAAAACTTAATATTGCGACTCAGGAACCCCGAAACGTTTTAATCTAAAAGCTGACCGATAACTTAAAAAGATAGAAAAACTCTCATGAGCGTAACGGCAAGTGGTGGAAGTTCGGTAGCCAGACCCCAACTGTATCAAACCGTTCCAGTCTCTACCATATCCCAGGCGGAACAGCAAGACCGTTTTTTAGAAAGTGGCGAACTTAAAGAATTAACAACCTACTTTAGCTCTGGGTCAAAGCGCCTCGAGATCGCCCAAGTACTCAGCAGCAATTCTGACTTGATCGTCTCCCGCGCTGCCAACCGCATTTTTACCGGCGGCTCGCCCATGTCTTTCCTGGAAAACCCCAAGAAGTGCCAGAAATGGTATTAGCGGGAACGGGAGAAACCACAGTTCAAGAAGGAATGAAGACCGGCACCCTCACCTACGTAGAAAGCGGCGGCGGGCCGGGGTTGTTTAGCGGGTTACGCTCTTTATTTACCAGCACGGGTGGCGGCCCGGTGCCCGCTGGGTTTCGTCCGATCAATATCTCGCGCTACGGCCCGAGCAACATGCAAAAGTCCCTGCGCGACCTATCCTGGTTCCTGCGCTACACGACCTATGCTATTGTCGCCGGCGATCCCAACCTGCTGGTCGTTAACGTGCGCGGCCTGCGGGAAGTCATTGAAAATGCCTGTTCCAGCGCCGCTACCATCGTTGCCCTGCAAGAGATGCGTGCTGCCAGCGTGGGCTACTTCAAGCGCGATGCGGACAGTCAAGCCATTGTCGAGCAATACTTTGACATTCTGATCAAAGAATTCCAAGCGCTACCCCTGCCAATAAAGAACGCCGCCGTTTCTCCGACGATCAGCAAGGTTTGGAGCTGCCCCAGAGCTACTACAATGCAGCCCAGCAGCGCCAGAAGTTTATCCTGCGTCCGGGGCTATCAGAACTCGAAAAGCGGCAGGCCATTAAAGCTGCCTACCGCCAAGTCTTTGAGCGCGATATTACCCGCGCCTACAGCCAATCTATTTCTTACCTGGAATCCCAGGTGAAAAACGGCGACATCTCCGTGCGGGAGTTCATCCGTCGCTTGGGCAAATCGCCTCTCTATCGCAAGCAGTTCTACGAACCGTTCATCAATAGTCGCGCCCTAGAATTGGCTTTCCGTCACTTCCTCGGCCGCGGCCCCAGCTCCCGCGAAGAGGTGCAAACTTATTTTGCGATCGTCTCCTCCGGCGGACTAGCAGCTCTGATTGATGCCCTGATTGATTCTTCTGAATATAGCGATTACTTTGGCGAGGATACGGTTCCCTACCTGCGGGGGCTGGGATTTGAAGCTCAAGAATGCCGCAATTGGGGAATGCAGCAAGATTTGTTCAATTACAGCGCTCCCTTCCGTAAGATTCCACAATTTATCACCACCTTTGCTGGCTACAATCGTCCTCTTCCCGATCAACATCCTTACGGGTCTGGTAACGATCCCCTAGAAATCCAGTTTGGGGCGATTTTCCCGAAAGAAACCCGTGACCCCAGCACCAGTCCGGCTCCCTTTAACAAAGACACCAAGCGCATTCTCGTCCACCGCGGCCCCGGTATTAACAACCAAAACAGCAATCCCAAAGCCCGGAGTCAATTCCCCGGCTCGTTGGGGGCGAAGGTGTTCCGCCTGGATCAGCTTCCCGGCAGCGGCGGCAATGGGGCCAGCGTTAAATTCTCTGAAGTTTCGACCCAAGCGGTGATCGGGGCTTGTTATCGTCAGGTGTTCGGTCGCGACCTCTACGAAGGACAGCGCCTTAAAGTAGCTGAAATTCGTCTGGAGAACGGGGATATTACCATTCGGGAATTTATCCGCATCCTGGCTAAATCCGAGGTCTTCCGCAAGCTCTACTGGTCGTCGCTCTACATCACCAAGGCGATCGAGTACATTCACCGCCGCCTGTTGGGACGCCCCACCTATGGACGCCAGGAAATCAATAGCTACTTCGATATTTGCGCCAAGAAAGGCTTTTACGCCCTAGTGGATGCGATTATCGACAGCCCGGAATATTGCGAAGCCTTTGGGGAAGATACCGTCCCCTACGAGCGCTACCTGACGCCCGCTGGCTTGCAATCGCGTCAAGGCCGTCCTGGCAGCATTGGCTTAGATGTTGGCCGTCGGGTTGAGGTGGAAACCACGCCCCGCTTTATTGAGCTGGGAATGCCCACGGATCTGCGCACAGAACCTAGCATCCAGTCCCGGGTTAATCAAGGGGTCTCCACCAAGCGAGAAGAACAAAAAATCTTCAAGCTCATCGATCGCGGTGATGTTGTGTCCCTCAACACCCTCGTGTCCGCCGCCTATCGGCAAATTTTCGAGCGCAACATTGAGCCGTACATTGTCAAGAACGAGTTCACTGTGCTGGAGAGCCGACTGCGCAATGGCGAAATTACCGTTAAGGAATTTATCGAAGGCTTGGGCTGCTCGGAGCTGTACCTCAAAGAGTTCTACATGCCCTATCCCAATACCAAGGTAATTGAGTTGGGAACCAAGCACTTTTTGGGACGGGCCCCGCGCAATCAGCAGGAAATTCAGCTCTATAACCAAATTTTGGCTTCTGAAGGACTGCGGGCTTTCATTAAAGCCATGGTTAACGGCGTTGAATATCTTCAGTGTTTTGGTGAAGATACGGTTCCCTATCGTCGCTTCCCCACCCTGCCTGCTGCCAATTTCCCCAATACGGAACGGCTCTACAACAAGCTCACCAAGCAGGACGGTGAACTGGTGGTTCCTAGCTTTGAACCAGCCGTAAACTGGCGAATGCGCTAGGGTCTCCTAACGCCGGTTTTAGCCCCTAGCCGGTGCCGTTTCTCGGCAGGCTTTGGGGCTACTCCCCTATGAGCAATCGCAGCCACCAAAACTGAGGGCAAATGTTAAAAACTGTTAAAAAACACAGCGGCGATCGGCTTCATGCCGCAGAATAATTGCGGTAGGCTGTCGCAGCTGTTACCCACCCCTGGGGCGGCTTTCGGTAGCTCCCAAGGGCTATCCTCTAGTCGGGTGAGCCAGGGGAAGTTGGGGGAACAAGTGTTAAATTGCTGTAGCAATTTGTTAAGTCGGCAGCTAGCTGATATGGTTTAACAAGCCAGCTTAATCTTCTGGTCTTTTTATTTTCATCTCTTTTTTGGGAGGAATCTACGCATGAGTATCGTCACGAAATCCATCGTGAATGCCGATGCCGAGGCTCGCTATCTCAGCCCTGGCGAACTAGATCGCATCAAAGCCTTCGTTACCACGGGCGCTAGCCGCCTGCGTATCGCTCAAACCCTGAGCGAGTCTCGCGAGCGCATCATCAAGCAAGCTGGCGACAAACTGTTCCAAAAGCGCCCTGACGTTGTTTCTCCCGGCGGCAACGCCTATGGGGAAGAAATGACTGCAACCTGCCTGCGCGATATGGATTACTACCTGCGCCTGGTTACCTACGGTGTCGTTGCGGGTGATGTTACTCCGATTGAAGAAATCGGTTTGGTTGGCGTTCGTGAAATGTACAGGTCCTTGGGAACTCCCATTGACGCCGTGGCTGAAAGTGTTCGCGCTATGAAAGATGTCGCTTGCGGCATGATGTCCGTGGAAGACGCTGCGGAAGCAGGTTCTTACTTTGACTATGTTGCGGGTGCAATGCAGTAAATTGCTGCTCGCGACCCTGGGTTCTGGAAGCGCAAATTTAGCTTAAGAAAACTCGATTGGCATAAGGAAAGAGACAATGCAAGACGCAATCACCGCTGTAATCAACTCTGCCGACGTCCAAGGTAAGTACCTCGACGGTTCTGCAATGGACAAGCTCACCGAATACTTCAAGACTGGCGAACTGCGCGTTCGTGCCGCTAGCGTTATCAGTGCTAATGCTGCTGGCATTGTTAAGGAAGCCGTTGCTAAGTCCCTGTTGTACTCTGATGTTACCCGTCCCGGCGGTAACATGTACACCACCCGTCGCTACGCTGCTTGCATCCGCGACTTGGACTACTATCTGCGCTATGCCACCTACGCTATGCTAGCTGGCGACCCCTCCATCCTGGATGAGCGCGTTCTCAACGGTCTCAAAGAAACCTACAATTCTCTGGGCGTTCCCATCAACGCTACCGTACAAGCTATCCAAGCCATGAAAGAGGTCACTGCGGCTCAAGTTGGCATGGACGCTGGTAAGCAAATGGGCATCTACTTCGACTACATCTGCTCTGGCTTAAGCTAGTCTCGGCGATCGCCGCATTAACTTAAGGTTCGGGATGTCTAGGGCGAGTGCTAGCTGACTGAGGCTGACCTGGAGAGCCAGTAACGTTCAGCTTTGGCGAGCTAGTATTGGCAGTGGACTCCCGACCTTTGTTTTAAGAAGTATTACGGGTTTTGGGCCTGGCAGCAAGGGATAGCAACGGATTTGGAAGCGGCCCTTGACCGGCCTTTATGAGATTCAAGCTTTCGCTCGCGCCAAAATTTTAACAGCAATTCATTTCAAGGAGTCAAGTCCTCATGCGTATGTTTCGAGTAACGGCCTGCTTCCCCACCCCGAATCAGATTCGGACGCAACGGGAATTGCAAAACACCTTTTACACCAAGCTGGTTCCTTACGAAAACTGGTTTCGCGAGCAGCAGCGCATTATGAAAATGGGGGGTAAAATCCTCAAGGTTGAACTGGCCACGGGCAGACAGGGACAAAACACGGG
>JAAUTE010000203.1 GCA_012031815.1 Chloroflexaceae bacterium | reverse complement strand
CATCTCGCCGTGACCGCTGAGAACATAATACACTTCCGACGTGCTGAGGGCGTGGGGTGTCGAGGTTTGGCCGGGGGCAAGATCGCCTGAGCCAGACTGTAACGAAGCTGTAAAGGCTGCTTATCGGGATGAAGTAACTCCCTCAGTCGGGTTCCATCTCCCGCAACAAATTCGCTACAGGCACTGAGTTTTTGCACAAACAAGGGGTTTGCTCCTGACAATCAATTAGGGGACGCTAAAGGGTCTGGAAGCCGAGCTGTAATCCCGACAGCCAATGGCCTGTTCCGTATTCGCCGCACCAGGGTGGACGGTGCATTTCAGGCGGTAGTCGTTGGTGAAGAACTGACAGTCGGCACAGGGAATAGAATGCATCTGTTTAGCCCGGCGAAGGGCGTCCCGCAGCGAACTAAATAGGGTCAAACCCAGCAACAGGGCAAAGAGCCAGGCGAAAATGAAACAAAGCGGCACCAGAATTGGTTGTAGCGCTTCTACCACAGGAGAGAGCAATCTAAACACGCTTCGGCAAAAAAACAATCACTTAAAGGATTCTAGCCAAGGCTAGCAATTGCCGCTGTCTGGTTAATCTGGCCCCAGTGAGAGCGCTCCGGCTCAGGCTTTGACCGCCAAAAGTTCCCTCAATTGGGAGACTTGCTGGGCATTAAACACCTGCAACAACACTTGAGCGGCGGCCTGTGGCTCGACGGCGAGCAGGATTTGGGGAATCTTAGCGGCTGCCAGTTGCTTTAAGCCGGGGCTGGCTGCAATTTCTTCGCCCCGGCCCAACTCTAAGGCATCTCCTCCCTGCTTGAGTTCCTTAATCACCACCGGAGCCAACAGTTCGTAGGGATGCTGGGGATTGGCGATCGCCTGTTCGGCGGTATCCACCAAACGCTGCCAGGCCAATTCCTGGGGGGCAATGTCTGCGAGGCGGCAACACATCTGCTGGAGTTGCTGGCGATTGTCGGCGGTTGCCGGCTGCTTAAAGAGCGCCAGGAGTTCACGCAGGCGTTCCTTGACTTGCTGCGACAGAGAAACAGACCCCATAGCGGCGGCAGGCACGTAGGTGGCCGGCGCAACCGGGGGTTCGGGGGCTGCCGACAGGGTACTTTTGGCGCGATCGCTCACGGACTGGTTCAAGTAGTCCTGCAACTCGCCAAATACTGGCTCTCCCTCTTGAACAATGGCATTGCCTTCGCCATCGGTCAAACCGGCCGGACTCTGGAGACGCTCCACCAGGCTTTGCAGCAGGTCGTAACCTTTTAGAAACAAGGCTTCCAGGCGCTGGTCTACAGATAGCTCGTTTTCTGAGAGGATTTTAAAGGCATCTTCCAGACGGTGGGCAACCCGTTGAATGCTGCTGTAGCCCAACATAGCGGCTCCGCCCTTGACCGAGTGAGCGGCCCGAAACATTTCATTGACCCGCTCCCGGTCGTCTACCACCGCCCCTAGCTCAAGAATGCCTTTCTCCAAGGTGTCTAGGTGTTCTTTGGCTTCCTCAATAAAGTAACCTAGGATTCGCTGTTGATTTGCCGCATCCACCGCCGTTTCTCCCTATCCCACAGAATTTACTTGCAAATAAGCTGTCTGGTTCGACCCTAGTGTACCCATCTGCCAGGGATAAACATCAAGGAACGGGCGTCTTCCTCCCTGGGTTATATTTCAACTTTAGAGTCAATGGCGGGAGAATGGTTCCTGAATTTAAAACAATTTTCAGCTTTTTGGATTGACGGTAACGGCTAGGGAAGCAAGGCGCGATCGCCCTGGCTGGTCAACTAGAGGGGGGTTGGGGCCGGGCAATGTCAACGGTTTTAACCTCGCTGCCCAGGGTGCTAAGGGGCGGCTGAATCTCACGGTTATTGCCCACAACCAGGGTGACAATCTGGTCGGGACGCAGGTGGGTTTGGGCCGCTTGCAGAACCGCTGTAGCTGTAGTGGCTTTCACCGCTCGCTGGTACTCAAAGAGAAAGTCCTGAGGATAGCCAAAATAGTCGTAGCGCATAATGCGAGTTAGACTTTCCGCGGGGCTGTCAAATTGAAAGACAAAGGAATTTAAAATCGATTCTTTCGCCTCGGCTAGCTCGGTGTCGGGCACGGGGGTGGAGCGAATTTGCTCAATTTCTGCAAGCAGCGAGCGCACGAAGGGAACGGTGGTTTCTGAGCGAGTTTGGCCGCCAGCCAAGAACAGGCCGGGATAGTCGAAGCGGGGACTCCAATAGCCATAAACCGAGTAGGCCAGTCCCTGACGGGAGCGGACTTCGTTGAATAAGCGCCCGCCAAAGCCATTGAGAACCGCATTGAGGACGCTGAGCGCCGGATAGTCAGGGGCGTTAAACTGTCCGCCCAAATGGCCGAGGAGAATGTTGCTTTGGGTGAGTTGGGGCCGCTCGACGAGGAACAGGCCCTGGGGGTTGGCTTGGGCGGCCGGGGGCACTTCGGCGATCGCGCGGCTGTTGGATTTGGGCCAGTCTCCCAGGGTTTTCTCGATTAAGGCTTTCAGTTCCTGTGGCTCGAAGTCGCCGACGATGCCTAAAATCATGCGATCGGGATGGAAATAGCGCTGGTGAAACGTTACTAAATCCTGGCGATCGATGTTGGCCAGGGTTTCGTACTCTACGGTACGGGCGTAGGGACTGGTACTGCCATAGATCAATTTCTGAAATTCGCGATCGGCGATGTCGCCGGGATCGTCGTTGCGGCGGGCGATTTCCCCTTGCTTTTGCACCTTGGCCAGGGCTAGCTGCTCGGCGGCAAAGGCAGGATAGCAGAGGATTTCCCCAAAAAGACTGAGGACGGGCGCTAGATCCTCACTGAGGGCGTCAAAGTTGACGCTGGCAGCCACTTCACTGACATTGGCCTCAATGTTGGCAGCCCGCTGCTCTAGGGCTTCATTGATCTCGTCCGGGCTATGCTGCTGAGTGCCGCCGAGACGCAATACCGTCCCCGTTAATTGGGCTAGACCGACTTGCTCCGGCGCGTCCCAGCGAGTGCCAGCGCGAATCAGGGTGTAGCCCTTAACCAGGGGAAGCTGGTGGTCTTCCATGAGGTAAACTGTCAGTCCATTGGCTAGCTGATAGCGTTCATAGCTAGGAAGCTTCACCTCCGGCAGCGGGGGGAACGTTAACTCGTTATAGTGCCTGGGGCTGGCGGCGACGGCGGGCAGGGGGAGATGTCCCAGTAGGACGATAAGTAGCACACTGAGCATGACTCCGAGCCAGCGGCGGGATTTGCGGGAGAGAATGGTCATAAATAGCAGCCTAAAGGATTGCAGCGGGGAAATTAAAAGGGGTTTTGTCGGGGAGGGTCAGTTGGCAGCCGCCGGGTTAGGGGTTTTCTCCGTGCTGGACGGAGGCAACAAGCGGCCGACGGTGCGATTTTCGGCGGTAAAAGTAGATCGGGCTACCCGTTGAATGTCGGCGGCACTAACGGCGGCGATCGCCTCTAGCTCAGCGAATAAATTGCGCCAATCCCCGGTTAGGACTTCATATTTAACCAGTAAGCGAGCCATACCGCCATTGGAGTCTAGTTGGCGCAGCAGGGTTGCCCGCAGTTGTTGCTTAACCCGCAACAGTTCTTGGGGGGAAACGGGTTCTTCCTTGAGGCGCTGAATTTCTGCCGCCAGGGCCGCCGCTACTGCGTCAACATTGCTCTCAGGGGCGGTGAGCGCGTAAAATAACATCATATTCGCGAATTTTTCCCCCGGAAAGCCGCTAAATCCCTGGGCTGCCAGCGCCACCTGTTTTTCTTCCACCAGAGACCTGTAGAGGCGGGAAGTCCGTCCATCGCTCATCAAAGTCGCGATCGCTTCATAGACGGCGTGATCGGGGTGGGTCAGGGCAGGGCGGTGGTAGCCTTCCAGATACCAGGGTTGGGAGGGAAACTCCACCATGACGGAGCGGGCTTGGGTTTGGGGCGGCTCCAGGGCGGTTACTTCCGGCGGTGCGGGTTGAGCGGGGTAGCGGCCAAAATATATTTGGGCCAGGCGCTTGACCTCCACGGGATTAACATCGCCCACAATGGCTACGGTCAGGTTGCCCGGCGTGTAGTAGGTTTCAAAGAACGATTGCACGTCCTCCCGCGTCAGATTGCGGATGTCTTCTTCATAGCCGATCACCGGACGCTGGTAGGGATGCTGGGTGAAGGCAGCGCCGAGGAAGGCTTCGAGCATTTTGCCGATGGGGGAGTTGTCGGTACGCAGGCGGCGCTCTTCTAAATTACGTCCCGCTCTTTGTAAAATTCTCGAAAGACCGGGTCAAGAAAGCGCTCCGACTCCAGCGACATCCACAGCTCTAGCTTGTTGGCAGGAAAATTATAAAAATACTGGGTGTAATCGGCAGAGGTAGCGGCATTGAGGCTGACTCCCCCAGCGGTTTCGACAATGCGACCAAATTCGTTTTGTCGGACAAGCTGGCTGGCTTCGGCTTCGGTGCGGGTGAAGGTTTCCTGGAGTTGAGCGGTGGTTTGGGCGTTCCCGGCGGCTTTGGCAGCCTGAATCTGCTCGTCGAGGCGGTCGAGGCGTTCTAGTAAGGGCTTTTCGGCCTGGTAGTTGCTTGTACCAATGCGGGTCGTGCCTTTAAACGCTAAATGCTCGAGAAAATGGGCGACGCCGGTTTTGCCTTCCGGTTCATCAACTCCACCGACATCCGCATAGGTCACGAAGGAAACCACCGGGGCTTGATGATTTTCCAGGATGAGAAACTTCACGCCGTTGTCCAGGGTGAATTTAGTCACTCTCTCGACGACGCGATCCAGGTAGGGTTGGATGCTGCTCGCCGCTGGGCTAACAGAGCGGGCTTGGGGTGTCGGGAACTAAGCTGCTCCAAAATAACAGCGAACTCAGCAGCAAAAGCAACAGAGAGTGAATGCCAAGCCTATTTTGCCTTTTAGGGTGAGGCTGGGCGAGTGACAGCGGAGACAACATCTTGGGTTTCATAGCTAGCGCTGGGAGAATCCTCTTTATCAGAATACCGATTCTGAGAGCGTTCTGGGGGACTTGTCGGCCGTTTATCCCGCTGATGTTTCAGCTTCTTTGCCATGGCACCTCAGCCCAGTGCTGATCACCCGGTGACTTCTTGAACAAGAATTACTATCAATAAAGATCTATGAAGGAAAGCCCCCGGAGCTAGGGTTCCTAGCGCACAATTACCGACAGACAGGCGGGTCGCCCAGTCGGTTGGCGAAAAATTGGCGATCGTCTCAACATCAGCCGCGAGCGCGTCCGCCAAATTGAACGCGAAGCGCTGACCAAACTGCGGAAACGTCGGGCTGACATTCGCGAATATCTCGCCAGCTAAATTTCTGCGCGAGCTAAATTTTTGAGTGGTTTGACATCGCCGCGAAGCTCAAACAGCGATCGCGGCGTTTATTTTGGGCGTTGATTTTAGATGGGAATGAACGGATTAATTGTTGGCGCAACGCAAGGCATCGGATTCGGTTTTGTCCGTAAGTTACTGTTGGATGAAAGCATCACCAAGCTGTATGCAACTTATCGCGATCGATCGACCGCAACTGACCTGTTTGCCCTGCAAGATGAGCATTTTGATCGCCTCGTTTGCCTGCCGATCGATACAACTGAAGAAACGCAAATTGCTCAAGCGGTGAAGCAAATTCAAGCGGAAGTCGATCGCCTCGATTTGGTAATTAACTGCGTCGGCGTTTTGCACAATGACACACTTTCGCCCGAAAAAAGCTTGCGGCAAATTGAAAGCGATCGCCTGCTGCGTTATTTTCAAGTCAACAGCATCAGCGCGATTTTGCTGGCAAAACATTTGCTGCCCTTACTCAGTCATCGTAACCGCTGCATCTTCGCCACGATTTCCGCCAAAGTCGGCAGCATTGGCGACAATCAGCTTGGCGGCTGGTATGGCTATCGCGCTTCCAAAACCGCCCTGAATATGCTGATGAAAACCGCTTCGATCGAATATCGCCGCAAAAATTCACAGGCGATCGTCGTTGTCTTGCATCCCGGCACAACCGACACCGAGCTATCGCGCCCGTTTCAGCGCAGCGTTTCGCCAGAAAAATTGTTCAGCGTCGATCGCACGGTCGATCAGCTTCTCACTGTTCTCTCCAAGCTGACGGAAGCCGACAGCGGCGAATTTTTCTCCTGGGACGGTAGCCGCCTCCCCTGGTAAACATGAAGCAGAAAGGAGGAGGGATGCAGGATGAAAAGAATGCATTTAGTGTTCTCGGCTAACCCCAACCCCTAGTTCCCAGCCCTGCCAACACCCGACACCCGACACCCGATACCCGATATCCGACACCCACTACAGGTAGCGCAGCAGCGTCGATTCAAGCTGCATCAGGCCGATCGGCTGGCAGAGCATGGCCGTTGCGCCTGCTTCGAGGTAGCGATCGCTCCGCACCGTCAAATCGGTGAGGATGATTACGGGAAGCTGGACCAAATCTGGCTGTTCGCGCAGGCGTTTGAGCAGCGTGAAATTTGCTTCCTCGTGCTGGGGCAGGGCAAGCAGCAGCGCACCCGGTTGATGCTGGTGCAAATCGGCGATCGGGTCGGCAAATTTCGCCTGATGCACGACATCGTAATTCAGCCCGACCAGGTAGTCACAAATGGTTTGCGCCTGCTGCACATCCGCTTGAACGAGCAGAATCCGGCGGCGATACCGTTCCTCGCGGGGCAGCGGCGGCGGGCTGATCTGAGCAAGCGCAGCGCGAAAATGCGCTTCGGTCGCAGGGCGATCGGGCAGGACGATCGTAAAGCGGCTGCCCTGACCCAGCGTCGATTCGACCGTGACTTCGCCGCCATGCAACTGCGCGAGCCGCTGCGTCAGCGCTAGCCCCAAGCCTGTGCCTTCATAGCGGCGATTCAGGCGGCTATCAAGCTGGTGGAACGGACGAAACAGCGTGGGTAGCTGGTCGGGCGCAATGCCAATTCCCGTATCAGTGACGGTGAAGTGAATGCTGTGTGGGTGCTTGGTGATGCTGAGCGTCACTTCTCCAGCGGGCGTAAACTTGACGGCATTTGAGAGCAAATTCAAAATCATCTGCCGCAACCGCCGTTCATCTGCAATGCACAGATCAAGCTGCGGATCGATCGCCTGCCTCAACCTTAACCCCCCTGCGTCAGCGCGTTCCTGCACGATCGATAAACAGTAGGTGCATAAATCCGCGACGACGATCGGCACAAGCTCTAGTTCTTCTCGACCCGCTTCCACTTTTGACAAATCGAGAATGTCGCTGATTAGCGCCAGCAGGTGTTCACCGCTGCTGTGGATGCACTCGCTGTACTCGTGCTGCTTGGCGTTGAGGTCGCCGTGAACGCCTTGACAAAGCAGATCAGACAGACCGAGAATTGCATTCAGGGGCGTTCGCAACTCGTGACTCATGAC
>JAAUTE010000202.1 GCA_012031815.1 Chloroflexaceae bacterium | reverse complement strand
GGAATTGGCATTGCCGAGGGGGATTTGCCCCATGTGTTTGAGCGGTTTTGGCGGGCAGATCGTTCGCGATCGCAGTTTTCGGGGGGGACAGGCATTGGCCTTGCGATCGCGCGGAGTTTGGTGGAGTTGCAAGGCGGGCGGATTGAAGTAGAAAGTGAACTGGGTCAAGGCAGTGTTTTTCGCTTTTGTCTGCCCCTGGCTTAGGAATTTAGCAATTCACGCTACTCGAAATTTAGGTTGCGATCGGCGCGGTAAAATTCTAAGGTAGAAACCTGATTTGGCAAAAAAGCAGCCCCTGATGGCTAAAGACATTTTTCATGAACAGGCTAAAGCCGCTCTCATTAAAGACGGGTGGCATATTACCCACGATCCTTTCATAATTCGTATTAGTGAAGCGATTAAGTTACAAATTGATTTGGCCGCAGAAAATGCCATTGCCGCAGAACGAGATTCACAAAAAATTGCTGTAGAGATTAAAAGTTTTATTAGAGACTCAGACATTAGCGAATTTCATACGGCATTAGGTCAGTATCTTAATTACTGTCAGGCTCTCGAAGAGCAAGAACCAGAGCGAATGACTTACCTGGCGGTTCCCGTTGAAACTTATCAAGATTTTTTCCAGCTTTCCTTTATTCAGCGCATTCTACACCGTTATCAAGTCAAGCTCATTATTTACGATTCTAAACGGGAGGAAATTAATCAATGGATAAACTAGACCACTATAGGCACTGTATTAAGCTAATTTTAACTGACCATGCTCAATTATCAGCCTCAGAAACCACCGTAAAACCTCTACTGATTTTTGATGGCGATCGCGATCATTACCAGTTAGCCTATGTAGGCTGGCGGGGAGATAAGCGTGTTTTTGGGCCAGTAATGCACTTTGATCTTGAAAATGGCAAAATTTGGCTTCAATACAATGGAACTGAAGAAGCCGTCGCCCAGCGGTTGGTTGAAATGGGTGTACCCGCTTGCGATATCGTTTTAGGGTTTCATTCCGCCTTCAAACGTCAATTTAGCGGCTACGCAGTGGAATAAATCGGCGATCGCCCTGAAACAAGGGCTGAAATTCGTAAAACTCAGGCTTCGACTAACTTATCTGCGGCTTGGGTTAAAACTTCGTCCATCCAACTATTAAGGCTTTTCCTCGATTTTTTCCCTTGGCTACTATCGGGAAAATCCTCGGCAAAACTCCTCAATAGTAGGGTTAAACACCTAAATTACTCGCTTTTTCTCTCCAAAAACTACCAGTTAAAATTATTCACAATTCAAAGTATAGTCAAATATAGTTTCCTGGGGTCTTTAGGCTGGGGCAGGTCAAAATTTGACCTGTGGACTGATTTACGTCCAGACAGGCTTAAATTTCCCGTTTAATTCCCAAAATATCTCGTAAGGAAGATCGGCTATGACTGTTGCGACGACTAGCTTTCCTATTAACCTTGACGCCTACAACCGCCTTTCCCTCGATCCGGCTCAGCCCACCTTGAGCGACGAACAGCGGACGATTCTCAAAGACAATATCCAGCTTTTTCGGGATGCTATCGTCTTTTTTACCGCGACAGGTGCAGCCCGAGGGGTCGGTGGTCACACAGGCGGCCCCTACGATACCGCTCCAGAAGTGATTCTTCTAGATGCTCTCTTTCGTGGGTTGCCAATCGCTTTGTGCCGATCTTCTTTGATGAGGCGGGACATCGGGTTGCCACTCAGTATTTGATGGCCGTCCTTCAGGGGGAATTGTCCGCCGATCGCCTGCTCCACTACCGCGAAGCCCATTCCCAACTCCCCGGCCACCCCGAACTGGGACTCACCCCCGGCGTTAAGTTTAGCTCCGGTCGCCTCGGCCATCTCTGGCCCTTCGTGAATGGGGTTGCGATCGCCAATTCTGATAAAGCCGTATTTTGCCTGGGATCGGACGGTTCTCAACAGGAAGGCAATGATGCCGAAGCGGCACGCTTTGCCGTCGCCCAACAGCTTAACGTTAAATTGCTCATCGACAACAACGATGTTACTATCGCAGGCCATCCTTCTAAGTATTTGCCCGGATTCGATCTGAGCAAAACCCTAAGCGGCCACGGTTTGACCGTTCTTGAAGGCGATGGGGAAGACCTGGACGACCTTTATCGCCGCCTCTGCCAAGCCATCAACACCCCTGGCCCCGTTGCCTTAATCAACAACCGCAAAATGTGCATCGGCATTGAAGGGTTGGAAGGTTCCACCCACGGTCACGATGTTATTTCTCTCAAGTTGGCGCTGGAGTATCTTAAGGCGCGGGGCCACAATGAGGCGGTCGAATGCTTGCAAAATATCCCGAAAGGGAAGTCCAACTACACCTTCCTCGGTTCGGGTGACAAAATGGGATCGAACCGCAATGTCTTTGGCGACGCCGTGGTTGGGATTTTGAACCGCATGAGCGAAGCGGAGCGTCAACAGCAAGTTATCTGCATTGACAGCGACCTGGAAGGATCGTGCGGATTAAAGCAAATTCGTGAAGCTTGCCCGGAAATCTTCCTCAGCGGCGGCATTATGGAGCGGGGTAACCTGTCAGCAGCGGCGGGCTTTGGCATGGAGCCGGGCAAACAAGGTATTTTGCCACCTTTAGCGCTTTCTTGGAAATGTGTATTTCGGAGATTACCATGGCCCGCCTCAACCGAGCCAATCTCCTCTGCCACTTCTCCCATGCGGGCATCGACGATATGGCGGACAATACCTGCCATTTTGGCTTAAATAACTTCTTTGCCGACAACGGACTGGATGATGCCTATCCTACCTGGCTCTATTTCCCGGCTGATGCTGCTCAGATGGCGGCCTGTGTGGAAGCCGTTTTCGATCAACCGGGCCTGCGCTTTATCTTTTCCACCCGTTCCAAGGTTCCTAACTTGCTAGCTGAAAATGGCAGCGATATTCACGGCCCTGGCTACACCTTTACCCCCGGCAAGGATGAAATCATCCGCGAAGGCACAGCGGGTTACATTGTTAGCTTCGGGGATGGCCTGTATCGCGCCCTGGATGCCGTAGAGCGCCTGAAACAGGAAGGCATTGACCTGGGCTTGGTCAACAAATCCACCCTTAACGTCATTGACGAAGACATGATCGCCAAGGTTGGGCGATCGCCCTGGTGCTGGTGGTAGAAGCTTTCAACCGCAATACGGGACTGGGCAGCCGCTATGGTTCCTGGCTGTTGGAGCGGGGATTGACGCCGAAGTTTGCTTATCTGGGAACCCACCACGAAGGCTGCGGCGGACTCTGGGAGCAGTACATTCACCAGGGCATCGATCCCCAAGGAATCATCAACAAGGTCAAGCAATTACTGGGATAAATTGGTCTTCTGACTAATTTGGGCAGCAGGGTTGGCTGACGGCTCTGCTGCTTTTTGTTTTAGCAAGGTTAGCAACTGTTCGGCGATCGCCTGGAATTGGGGGAGGCCGCCCTTGGCGCGGGTCATTAAGCTAGCGCCTTCGAGGAGAGAAAAAATCAGTTTCGCCATAGCGTCTGAGGAGCCTGGAAAGAGAAAACTCCCGTTTTGTCGTCCTTCTTCCAAGATTGTGAGCAATCTAGCCTCATTTTCCGTCAAGAAATCCTGCACCCGCTCAACCACCTGGCTATTCAAAGTCTCTAGCTCAGCTCCCAACATACCACAGAGGCAGGCTTTGTCTTGGTTGCCGTCACGGAGGTTGGCTGCAAATAAATCACAGTATTGGCGCAATTTAACCGCTGCCGCCGCCTCTGAGCTGATAATGCCATCGACCAACCCCAGGAACTCATCCGTATAGCGATCGAGTAAGGCCGCTACCAGGTCGTCTTTGGTGCGGAAATGGGTGTGAATGCTGGCTTTGCGAATACCAACCACTTCGCTGATGTCTTGATAGCTCATTCCATTGATGCCAAAGCGCTGGATTAGTTCTTGGGCGGTGTCTAAGATAAAGGTTTTGGTATCAGCAGGCCGCTTGGTCATGGGGGCAGATATTGGCAGAACTTAAAAGAGTTTCTCTCCTAATCCTGTCAGTAGGTAGCAAATCCGTCAAGTTGCTTAAACTGTTGTTATTTGTAGACACGACTCAAGCTTGAAATAACTGTTTGATTCGCTTGCGTAACCAGCCGACAATGGTTTCGCGATCTGAGGGATCAACTAAGTGAAGTCCGAGCTGTTTTTCGTGTTCTTCAAGAACTTCCTGGCGTTGGGCTAGCGCTTGTACAATTTCCTCGGATAACTCCGGGTGGTATTGCAGCAATTTGCCAAAGGCCGCCGCGCCGATAATAAACAAAATACTATCACTCACGGCTTTCATGGTCGTCGGATAGGGCACGCCTAACATTAAAGGCAGTTCTCCAAAAAATTCTCCTTCACTAAAGGTAAATAGGTGAGTTTCCCCCATTTTCTGCTCATAAATAGCGGCGATCGCCCCGGATAGCACAATACAAAAAGAGTTAGCCAAATCGCCTTGGTGAAAGAGAATTTCTTCTGGGTTTAGATGTCGGCGATAGCCCATTTCAATCAATCGTCGCAGGTGAAGTTCGTTCAAGGTTTGGAAGTAGCTGACTTGGCGGAGCAGGTCGCGCAAAAATCGAGGTTTGTTGCTCTGTTCTGGCAGGGGTTGTGCCGCTAATTCTTCAGAGAGCGACGGTTGAGGGTGGAAAGATAAATCTAACTCTCGCGAATTTTTAAGTAAAATATCGCACTGGGGAAAGGGAATTGCGATCTGAGCGGCTCGCAAACTGTGTTCAATCATAAAATTAAGCGAACTTTTAATCAGCAGCGATCGCTCAATTTGCTCACTCCACACCCACAACTCGAAATTTAGGGCGCTCTCCCCGAATTCAAGAAAGACAACTTGCGGCGGCGGTTCACTTAAAACGTCTGGTTCTAAATAGGCACAATTTAATAAAACCTCCGTCACCAAAACTAGATCGCTGTTGTAGGCAACCCCTATAGGAATGGTAATTCTCCCCTCCGTATCCCGATAGGTTTTATTGACTACTTGACTTTCTACTAAACGACTGTTGGGAATAATGACATCATCACCAGCTAAAGTTCGTACCACAGCCGAACGGATGGAAATTTCCTCGATATAGCCGCTAATATTTTCCAGTTCAATCAAGTCTCCCACCTTCAGCTTGCGCTCAATCAGCAGGGTAATGCCACTGACTAAATTTTTGGTAATATCCTGTAAGCCAAAGCCAATCCCGACGCCTAACCCCCCGGCAATCACCGCATAAGTCGCTAAATCAAAGCCCCTAGTTTGCATCACCAATAAAAAACCAATTGCCCCGATGCCATAACTCACTAAAGTGGCGATCGCTCCCGATTGCCGGAGTCGATTCCGAGCTTTTCCAGCAGGCGATATTTGAGAAAGCGTTTAATCAGGCGAGCAACAAAAACAACCAGCACTAGTCCCAACAATAACTCCATCAACCAAGCCAAAGAAATGCTTTCTTGACCCAGTTGAAATAGAGGTGTACTAAACCAACGAGACAGTTCTTTGAGCATTTACAATAGGCTAATCAACGGAATTAGTAATTTTTGAGGGATCGATATATGCTGCAACCAGCGATCGCTACAGTACTGCTGCTAAACGTTATGAATCCGATGCTTTTGGCACAAAATCCGCCCGCAAGTACCTTTCAACCGGGATTTTGGCAGCCCAGAGCCCGCTTTAATCCAGGAACTCCCGTTCGCCTGAAAATACTCAATCGAACCGATTCTACCCTAGAGTACGAACTATCCGCCCAAAAAGTGACACCACGTCCAATTTTACCAGGGAATGAAAGCGCTTTGGGAAACTTACCACTCCCTGCTTACGTCTTTATTTATCCTAATGATGCAACCATTGGACTTAAGTACACGGTATCAGTCACCAGCGATAATGTGGTCACTTTGTCCGTTGAAAAACTGGGTAGAAATACTCCCGGCGACACCACCCTCAATCTTCATGCAACAGGCGCAATTTACATCTATTAATACCATGGCCAAACGACGGGTGAATTGGAAGCAATTATTATTGTCACTCCCTAGCAGTTTTTTACTGGGAATGGGGAACCTTCCGGGACTAGCAGCTCCTCCCGGAACCCCAGACCAGACCGTTACCTGTGAGCTGTTAATCGTCGGTGGCGGACTGGCGGGAGTGGCAGCAGCTTATGAAGCGCTCCTGGCGGGCAAAACCGTTTGTCTCACGGAAATTACCGATTGGATGGGAGGACAAATTTCCTCTCAAGGCGTCTCTGCCTTGGACGAACGGGCAACCCAGCGGGAGCAGCTCTTTTTCCGCGCGGTTATTTAGAGTTACGCCAGCGCATTGAGAAATTCTACGGCGAACTCAACCCCGGCGATTGCTGGGTTAGTGCCTCCTGTTTTCTCCCCCGCGATGGCCACACTATTTTGTTTGAGCAACTGCAAGCGGCAGCCAAAGCAGGCAAGGGCACCCTCAAGTGGTTTCCCGCCACAGTCATTAAAGAACTCGACATTACCCCCGTTGCCAACGCCGGAACGGGCGAGCAAATCCAAAGCGCGATCGCCATTCGACACGAGCCTGCCCCCGGCGCACCGCCCTTAAACACCTTTCCTCTGTCCCAAACCATTGAGGATGCCTTTCGTTACCAGGATTCTGAGCGATTCCGCAAAGAAATTATTCGCTTCGTACCCGCAGAGAATGCGACCGGCCCGACCCAGTGGTACGTGTTTGATGCAACGGAAACGGGAGAAATTATTGCCTTAGCGGACGTTCCCTACCGATTAGGGGTAGACGCGCTGTCCTACCTCGATCCCTCTGCTTCTAGCCCCATTCAGCTTCCATACTGTACCCAAGGGTTTACCTATACCTTTGCGATGGAGGCCGCAGCCGAGCCGGTTGCCCAGGAAATGCCGCCTTTTTATCCCCAGTATCAGCCCTACTACAGCTACGAATTGTCCCGATTAGCCAGTTTTGACCTAGTTTTCACCTATCGCCGTATCTGGAGTCCCAAAACCGGAGCTGAGGACAAATTTGGAGGCATTACCTTCACAGAACCCACGCCAGGGGACATTTCCATGCAGAACTGGACGTGGGGCAACGATTACCGTCCCGGAACCAATCAAGACAACCTCATTTACACGCGAGAGCAGTTACGACAAAGTGGACAACTGCAACCCGGCGGCTGGCTAGGGGGATTGCGTACCGAAACCCTGGAAAACGGCGAAGAAATTGCCTTGGGCTACTATTATTGGCTGGTGGCCGGAACCACAGACTCCCAATTGGGCCCCGGCGTCAAACAACCCCATCCTAACAACCGCTACGTTGCGGGCTTAGACTCGCCGATGGGAACGGTGCATGGCTTGTCCAAATATCCTTATATTCGGGAAGGAAGGCGAATTATTGGGCGTCCTGGCCGGGGCTATCCCGCTGGTTTTGGA
>JAAUTE010000201.1 GCA_012031815.1 Chloroflexaceae bacterium | reverse complement strand
AAGCCTCCGATAGTCGGCGTGGGGGGATCTTTACTGCCGAGGATGCCTGGGAAAAAATCCTGGCTGGAGCCAGTTTGCTGCAAGTCTATACGGGCTGGATCTACGGCGGGCCCTGGATGGTGCGCCAAATTCTAGCAGGTTTGCTGGAAAAGCTGGACGCAGCTCACCTCCGCCACCTTTCAGACGCCATTGGTTTGGGCAGCGCCGAGCAAAACCCCTTGGCATGAAATTAGCCAATGTTATGAATCTTAATTTATGGTTAGTAATGTACATTTATCCGAAACAGTAGCCAAGGAGCCAACCCCAACATGCAGTCGGTGCGATCGCCAAATGTGCCCTCGCTCAATGTGCCAAAAGAGTATCTCAAAGCCGATGGTGGCTGGAATGTGAACTTGCTCCTGTTTCTGGCGGCCCTGGGGATGTTTAGTGGCTCCCATTGGGGCTATTGGCTGGGGAATTGGCCCGGCTGGCTCTGTTTTAGCGTCAATACCCTGGCTTTGCACCTGGCGGGAACGATTATCCACGATGCTTGCCACAACAGCGGCCATCGCAACCGTATCCTCAATGCGGCCCTGGGTCACGGCAGTGCTTTGATGCTGGGGTTTGCTTTTCCGGTGTTTACGCGCGTTCACTTGCAGCACCACGCCCACGTCAACGACCCCAAGAACGATCCGGATCACTTTGTTTCCACGGGGGGGCCGCTGTGGTTGATCGCCGCGCGGTTTTTCTATCACGAGGTTTTCTTTTTTAAGCGCCGCCTCTGGCAGAAGTTTGAGCTACTGGAATGGTTTTTAAGCCGTTTATTGCTGTTTACGGTGGTTTTTCTGGCAGTGCGCTACGATTTCCTAGACTATATTTTGACCTACTGGGGCCTGCCAGCGTTAGTGGTGGGGATTGCCTTGGGATTATTTTTCGATTACCTACCCCACCGTCCCTTTCAAGAGACCGGGCGCTGGAAAAATGCCAGGGTTTATCCCAGTCGCCTTCTGAATTTAGCGATTATGGGACAAAATTATCACCTCATTCACCATTTGTGGCCTTCCATTCCCTGGTATCAATATCAAGCTGCCTATTATGCTACTAAACCCCTGCTGGATGCCAAGGGCTGCTATCAAACCCTGGGACTGCTGGAAGGCAAGAGTTTTTGGGGGTTCCTCTACGATGTATTGCTGGGCATTCGCTGGCACTAGCTCGCCGCCAAAATTTCCTCATCCACGGAAAAATCAATATCGGCACGGCTGCGGTCTGATGCCAGGTAATCTTTGGTAAAGGCATCTTTTAACCCGGAGAGCAAATCAAACTCTGGCTGCCAATTCAAGTCGGCCAGGGCCTTGTGAATATCGGCGAAGAAATGCTGGTTACGCAGGGGAAAGGCTTTACGCTTGCCAAAATCAAAGGCTTTAGGGTTATAGTGAACCAATTTAATGTTTTTAGGGTCAGCTCCCGCTGCTTCAGCGCACAGTCTCGCTAACCCGTCAAAGGTCACGTAGCGATCGCCAGAGACATTGTAAATTTGGCCAATGGCTTGGGGATTGCCGAGAATAGCAGCCATAGCCTTAGCCAGATCCAGAACATGGCCCAATTGCGTAATATGTAAGCCATTCCCCGGAATCGGCAGGGGGCGATCGCGAACAATACGGTCAAAAAACCAGGCTTCCAGGTCGTTGTAGTTGCGCGGCCCGTAGATGTAGGTGGGGCGCACCGATGTCCAAGGAATGCCGGAATCGGCTAAAAATGCTTCTGTTTCGTGTTTTCCCCGGTGGCGGCTCTTGGGATCGACCGGATCGCCTTCCCGGTGCGGTAACTGCTCAGAGGCCAAGTAAACCCCCGCCGAACTTACATAGACAAAATGCTGCAAGCGACCCTGGAAAATCTCAACCAAGGGCTGCGTATCCCTCAATTCCCGACCATTATTGTCAAAAACAACGTCAAAGGACTCCCCGGATAGCTTGTCTTTGAGCTGCTGCGGATCTTGGCGATCGCCCACAATCTGACCCACCCCTGCCACCGGCACCGGGTGATGGCCGCGATTAAACAAAACCACCTCATGTCCGGCTGCGACCAAAATTTTAGTCAAATAAACGCCGATAAAGCGGGTTCCCCCCATTATTAGGATGCGCATCGCGGTTTGCTCCTGGTGCTGTCGCTGACTTTAAAGGTCGATTCTATCAAACATCGCTCCTCGGTTTTAGCCCCAAGGGAGTCTCCGGGTTCGCCGCTGTCTTCACGATTCCTACCTGTAGTTTGCTCCCCAAAAACAGTCCTAAAATTAAAAATGCGATCGTGGAAGGTTTGGGGGAGAGCATTGAGCGCTAGCATACCCTTAGGCGGTGGGGAGAGAGTAGACCTTAAATTGGGAAACTCAGCCGAAGACGGTGGCGGATTTTGCTGATTTTTACTCCTAAATTGCCCCTTATAAGTGGAAGTAAATCGATCTATGCAATCGCAAGAACTACCGACCCCAACGCTCAGTTTGGAGCTGGCTATGGATCGGCGGCCCCTCACCGTTTCTCCTCAAACCTCTCTGCTCGACGTCATGACATGATGAGCAAAGCCCAGAGTAGCTGTAACTTGCCTGGTTTGGATGTGGCTCTCAATCGTGTCTTGCTGAATCAGGCGCGGGCTAGTACGGTATTGGTCGTGGAAGGGCGACACGTGCTAGGAGCCATTACCCCGGCAGCGGCGATCGCCCACATCCTTGGTGGCAGCAATTTAAATCGTCTGCGGAGTATCGATTGCCTAGAACCGGGCTTTTATCTTTCTTTAGACGAAGATTGCGATGTTTTTAGCGCTCTATCTCGGCTTCGCCAGCAGCCGTGCCCTTACCTGATTGCCCTTGATGGGGCCCGGCAGCTAGCGGGCCTGGTTACCCTGGCTAGTTTGCGTCAATGCCTGCCCCTCGATGAACTGTTGCGATCGCGGCCCCTTTCCCAATTGATTGTTTCCCCCCCGCCCCTGGTCTCGGAGCCGCTTTCTGTTTTTGCCGCAGCTGAACTTTTGGCCGAGCAGCAAACAGACCAGCTCCTCTTTCGGCACGGCAATGGCGATCACCCCGGCTGGGCCCTCTTAAGCGCGGGAGACATCATTCACCTGCAAGCGCTGGGACTCGTTCTGGCGGAAATTCCGAGCCACAGGGTTGTAAGTGCCCCGCTACCCTGTTTTGATGCCTCCCAAATGATTCTGGATGCCTACTGGCATATGCAGCAGCAGCAAGCCTCCCACTTGGCCATTGTTAACCGCGAGGGAGACCTCTTGAGTTTGGCTGGCCCTACCAGCTTCCTGCAAACCCTGGACTTGGAGGAGCTGCGCGGTTCGGTAGAGCCAGTTTTGCGATCGATCCAGTCCTTTGCCAGGGAGCAGTCCCTTCCCCAACCAGACAGCGCCCCGGCTTCTTCCCTGACCCACATGCAGGAACAGCTCGAATGCAGCCGCCTGCTCATGGATATGGCCCTGCACATCCGAGAATCTCTGAATTTGATGCAAATTCTGCAAACAGCAGTGGATGAAGTCCGCAAGTTTCTCCACGGCGATCGCGTGATTATCTACCGTTTCAACCCGGATTTCAGTGGTCAAGTCGCGGTGGAATCGGTGGCTGGGGGCTGGCGGCCGGCCCTTAACAGCACGGTTCAAGATTCCTGCTTCGCGCAATACTATGCCCAAGCTTACAAGGCGGGACGCACCCAGGTCACTGAAGATATTTACACTTGCGGGTTTAACCCAATGTCACATTGATATTCTGGTTTTGTTTGAAATTCGGGCGAGTTTGGTGGTTCCCATCCTTCAGGGCGAGCAACTTTGGGGATTGCTATGCGCTTATCAATGTTCTGGCCCCCGCCACTGGCGGCCCCTGGAAATTTCTCTGCTCAACCAACTGGCCACCCACATGGCGATCGCCATTCAACAATCGGAGCTATATTACCAAGTACAGGCGGAACTGGCCGAGCGCAAGCGAGCCGAGGTGCAACTGCGGGAATCCCTGGGGGAAAAGGAAGCCTTGCTTAAGGAGATTCACCACCGGGTCAAAAATAATTTACAGGTAATTTCCAGCGTACTGAGGCTGCAATCAGATTACGTCAGGGACGAAAAGCTGCTGTCCCTCTTTAAAGACAGCCAAAACCGGATTCGTTCAATGGCGCTTATCCATCAAAAGCTGTATCAGTCCCAAGGACTTTTGAAAATAGACTTTAGCGAATACCTGCGAGACCTCAGCTCAATCCTGCTGCGTTCCTACGCGGGAAGCCCCCAGGACATTTGCCTAGAAATTGAAACCGACGAAATTTGGCTTAATATTGACACCGCTATCCCCTGCGGTCTAATCATCAACGAACTAGTTTCTAATTCTCTCAAACATGCCTTTCCCCTCCCCCGTCCCAACGACAAAATTTACATCTCCGTCCGCCGCCGCGATCGGCGCTATCACTTAACGATAGGCGATAATGGGATTGGCCTAGCAGAAACGGTTATTCAAAATACGGAATCTTTTGGTTTAGAGTTAGTCAAAATTTTTACCGAGCAATTAGAGGGAACCTTGAGGCTCGACAGCAGCAATGGCACAGAATTTACCATTATTTTCTCTGAGATGGAAACGCAGTGAGGGACAAAAAATGGCAGGGAAAACGATCTTGGTTGTGGAAGACGAGAGAATTGTCGCTAGAGATATTGAAAACGGCTGATCAATCTGGGCTACACCGTGACCGCCACCGTGACTTCTGGGGAAGAAGCTATTGTGAAAGCGGCAGAAACGCAGCCCGATCTTATTTTAATGGATATTCGCCTTAAGAGAGGCATGGACGGGATAGAAGCCGCAGAACATATTCGCAGCAGTTTTAATATTCCGATTATTTTTTTTAACGGCTTACGCCGACGAAAATACGTTGCAAAGAGCTAAAGTTACCGAACCTTTTGGCTATATTATTAAACCCTTTGACGAACGGGATTTGCACACCTCCATTGAAGTGGCCCTGCGCAGAAGCTTAGCAGAAACAGCGATTCGGGTGGCCCTAGAAAAAGAAAAAGAGCTGAGTGAATTGAAATCTCGGTTTTGGTCGATCGCTGCCCATGAATTCCGCACGCCCATGACCTCAATTTTGTCTTGCGCCCAATTGCTTGAGCGCTACGATCGCGAATTACCAGAGGAGCGACGCCGGGAGTGCCTATACCTGATCCAAAAATCAGTCAAGGCGATGAATCAGCTGCTCGATGATGTTTTATCGGTGGGGCGAGCCGAGAGTAATACCCTGAAATTTACGCCCAACCTGGTGGATATAGAGCAATTTTGCCAAGAAATCGTGGAAGAAATGCAGTTTAATTCTTCCCATCGACACCAAATTCTGTTTAATTGCCAGGGTGATTGTGGGCGCGTTTATCTCGATCCCAGTTTACTTTGGCATATTTTAAGCAATTTATTGTCTAATGCCATTAAGTATTCACCCCAAGGAGGAGAGGTTACGCTTAACTTAACTTGTTTAGAGCAAGAAATTATTTTGCAAGTTAAAGATTGTGGTATTGGTATTCCCGTTGAGGAACGGCAACTTCTATTTGAACCGTTTCAGCGAGCTAGCAACGTGGGTCAAATTCCGGGGACGGGTTTGGGATTGACAATGGTAAAAAAGTGCCTGGATTTGCATCGGGGCAAAATTTTAGTCGAAAGCAGTCTTGGCCAGGGGACAACCTTTACCATTGAGTTGCCCGTCGATCGCGCCGTGGCCTCTGCGCCTCATTTGCTCTGATTGGGACTGCGGGGATTGATCCCCATTGATTCCCTGGGGCGATCGCCACCCCAGCCCATTGTCAATTCCTAGAGAGAAATCATCTAACTGCGCCCAAAAAGCCATTTTTACCCTGAAAACACCAGGTTTTCTGATTGCCGTTATTTTTTCCCGCGGCTCTGTCGCTAAGCATTTTTGACAAAGCGTAATAATTTCGCGGACGTGACCGAGAAAGCGACTGTCCTCGCTCAATTGTGCGATCGCCGATTGGGCCTCTTCGGAAAGCCGTTGATGGGCCAGTTCGTTATCGGCTCGGGCCTGTTCTTGGACGGCCCGCAGGTGGGCGAGGGACTGACGCAGTTCTTGCCATTCCTGCTGCTGCTGGGAAGCCCAGGAATGAGAATTTTCTAGATCCAGGCGGTCGCCCAAGTCCTTCAGGGTCGCCTCCGCGGCGGCCAGGCGCTGGCGCAATTCCAGCACATCCTCGCGGGGATATTTCAACTGCTCTCGAATGGCTCCCAACCGTTCCGCCAGATAGCCATAGGTGCGAATGGCGGGCCGCAGCCCCGTCAGCAACAGGGGTTGCCCCGCACTGCCATAGCCCACCGCGCTAATTCCCGCCGCCGCCAGCCCGTATAAGCCCAGGGCCGAGAGCAAATGGAGCAAAATCGCTACAATTAGTGACCCGCGAGCTACTTGGCGTAAATAATTCACCCTGCTCAGACTCAACGGCGATCGCCCGTTTTTGAGAGGCTTGTGCTTCAGTCAGTCCACTGCGAGCTTCAAAATACAAATTCCAGGGCAGGGTTGTGATGGCGATCAGCCACCAAAAACTGGCGATGCCGATGAGCCAATCCACCACATTTCCCGCCGCAATCCCCAACCATTGTAAAATCCCGTAGGTTACCAGGACGAGCAATCCAACAACGAGGCTATAGCGACATAGACTAGCATTGGGATATTTCTTCGGTGCTAGCAGCACGTTTACCCTAACAACCTGGCCCTTTCACAACCTAGAGAAGCGGGACAGTTCCCCCCTTGGACAAAAAGCAAGCTGCCCATAACCTGGATTAAAACCACATCCTTGTCAGACTAAAATCGGCAGAACTTTCAACAAATGCCCAGAGTCGTCCTGATTGAGCCTCAAATTCCGCCCAACACCGGCAACATCGCCCGCACCTGCGCTGCGACTCAAACCGAATTGCACTTGGTCGGCCCCCTGGGATTTGAAATTAGCGATCGCTATCTCAAACGAGCGGGCCTGGATTACTGGCCCTACGTCAATTTGCACTACCACCAAGACTATGAAGCCTTTGCCACGACCTGTCAACAGCGGGGCGGTTGCTTGCTGGGCTTTAGCGTGCGGGGAAAAATTTCCTATAACCAGTACGCCTTTCAAGAAGAAGACTGGCTCTTGTTTGGTAGCGAAACCGCCGGCCTAGCCAGCGCCGTTCTCGATCGCTGTAGCACTACTTTGCGTATCCCAATAGTACAGCCCCAGGTGCGCAGTTTAAATCTCTCCGTCAGCGTGGCGATCGCCTTGTTTGAGGCCAGACGGCAGCTTGGCTATCTTACCTAACCCCAGTCATTAGTTATCTAAGCAATAAGCAATAGTAAAGATAGGATTTTTTATAAAGTTCCCAAGCCCCTCCAGTAAATCTAATATTTTCTTAATGTTTCCGGTCAGCCTCAATCTCGGATAGGGGGTAGAGAC
>JAAUTE010000200.1 GCA_012031815.1 Chloroflexaceae bacterium | reverse complement strand
GGCGATGACTGTAGCCGCTGGCAACCCTTGATTAATTTCTTTGGACAAATTTTGGCCGGATAATGACCGCGATCGCTGCTGGGGAAATCCTTGTTTCCACAACCGGTAGGGGGTTTGGGTCGTTTCGGGGTCTAAGCCTTTAGTGGCAGTCACAATGGTTAGATGGGGCGGAATTTCTAGCTGCTGCAACTGGGCGATTGTCCCTCGTACCCCGGCGATCGCCACCGCTGAAATTAAGATATCGGCTTCAGCCAAAACCGTTGCCAGGGATTCAGAACCGCGACGCGACCAGATCTGTACTGGCAATCCATTGCGCGCAGCCAGATTAGCCAGACAAGTTCCCCAGGCTCCGGCTCCAACGATCGCGATTCTGGGCAGCGTTTTGGTCACGTTGTTTGCAATCCTTGTTAATGTCAATTCCTTTGCTAAGCTCCCTGAGCAAGGCTCGCCTTAGGAACCCTGCTCTACTAAAATACTGACTGACACGTTACTAGGTAAAGCACTTTCCTTGACTTACCGCAATCCAGCTCCCACGGTTGATATCATCATTGAACTTCGCGATCGCCGAATCGTCCCATTGTCCTCATTGAGCGCAAAAATTCGCCTTTGGGTTGGGCCCTACCTGGTGGCTTTGTGGATTACGGGGAATCAGTGGAAACGGCTGCTTGTCGCGAGGCCCAAGAAGAAGTTGGCTTGGCCGTGGAACTGATTGAGCAATTCCACGTTTATTCTGCACCCGATCGCGATCCGCGCCAACACACGTTGAGCGTGGTGTTTATTGCTACAGCTACGGGCGAACCCCAGTCCGCCGATGATGCTAAAAGTGTCGGGATCTTTCGCGCCTGGGAGCTGCCCCAGAGTCTTTGCTTTGACCACGACCAAATTTTGCAAGATTACTGGCGCTACCGCCATCACGGGATTCGTCCTTTGCTTTCTGCCCCCCCTCATCCTTAAATTGCCATGCGTCAAGTTATTCGCAGCGATCGCGCTCCTGCCCCGGTTGGCCCCTACAATCAAGCCATTGTTGCCCAAGGCCCCAGCCTATACGTTGCCGGACAGATTCCCCTGGCTCCCGAAACAGGGGAAATTGTGGGGTCAGGGGATGTTGCCCAACAAACCGAGCAAGTTATGGCCAATCTGGGCGCAATTTTAACCGCCGCTGGAGCCAGTTGGGGTGATGTGGTAAAGACGACGGTTTATCTCAGCGATCTCAACAACTTCGCTGCCATGAACGAGGTCTATGCCCGCTATTTCGACACCGATACTGCGCCTGCCCGCGCCTGCGTTGAGGTTTCTCGCTTGCCCAAAGAAGTTTTAGTGGAAATTGACTGCATCGCTGTTTTAGCAACTGGCAGCGCTGAAACTTCTCCCTAACCAAATCCTAAATTAAAGGCTCAGGCTGTGAGTTGCGATATTTGTCGCCTTACTTGCCAGATTTAAATCCAATTCAGACATGTTGTTTATGGCTGAAAAGTCGGGTTAGAAAGCGACTGAAAGAGGGAGAGTGCTTGAGAGAGAGTATGGAAGCCCTGCTGAAGAAAGCCTGTTAAAAAGCCTTGAAAAGAAAACTCGTTACGCAGAAAGAACGCTGAACTACAACGGGTTTGCGTCCTGTCGCCTGGTGCTTGCCATACTTTTGCTGAAGCCTTGGAAGCCTTTTGCACTGCGGTATCGTACCGTTTCTATCGGTGGCTGATTCGCAATGAAGATGTCTTTGCCGCTCGCAAAGCGCGTTGAGGCTGTATTTGGGGATAATTTCTGTTAAGTATCCTTAGAACGGCACAGTTAAGCCCACACCCACCGCAGGCTCGGCACTTTCCCTCACCCGCAGTTGATGCCAGGTGGAGGAACCGACGCGATTGGTCACGTACAGCTCAAAACTGGGCCGGTTTCTCGCATTGGGATTCAGCCCCAAAAAGGCCGAAGGATCCCAGCGCACCCCTACCGTCCAGGGAATGGCATCCCCTAATTCGTCATCCAAAAAGGCATTGCCTTCCCCGGCAAAATTCGCCCCCACTTCTGCGATCGCGCTGAGATGATTGACCACAGGCAGGGAACCGCCTAGATTAAACCCCGCCAATTCCGTGCCGTTGCGCTGGACAAAGCCCACGATCGGCGTCACCCAGAGAGCTGCTCCACTCTCAAATTGGTAGGTAATCGGCAGGGAAACCGTCACGATAAACAACTGTCCCTCCGCTTCGTTGTCCCCTTGGAACAGGAACGGCACGTCCTCATCAAGATTGCGATCGTCAAAACTGTTGGCGTTGTTGGTGGTGAAATTGATAAACGGCTGGTTGGGTAGGCCAAAGGTGGCCGCCAAACTGGCCGTCACTAGGTCGCCCCGGTTCTGGTTGAGCAGACGTACCTTCCCACTGATGCCCTGTTCCGACTCATCCACTTGCCCCGCCACCAAATCCAAATAAACCCCCACTTCCAAATCCTCCACAAAGCCATAGCGCAACGCGAAGGCGGAACCATTCGTGCCCCCTTGCGCGTTGAGGACGACTTTACCACCTGGAACCGTGCCCCCATCAAAAAAGGCCAGGCCGTCCACCGTCAGGGGCGTCGATTCCCCCGGCGGATTGAACGTATCCGCATAGCGGCGATTGGCTCCGATCAACTCCGGCAAAAACACCACGCTCGCCCCCACCCCGGTAAAGTCGGGATCGGCGGTTAACGCGGTTGGCCCCACTGACCCCAAAGCATTAGACGCAAACAGATCCAGCGCCACCCGTGGATTGACTAAATACCGCAAGCCAGCATTAAAAGCAATGGTTGATTCTGGCTGTCCCGAATCGCGGCCGAGACTGTTGTTCCCTGTCACTGGAATGAAGGCATCGCCCCAGAGGGTTAGGCGGGGGTTGACGTTATATGCCACCGCTCCGGCAAAGCCAAAGGTCGTCCCGTATTCCCCAGGGTCATCCACCGGCAGGGTCGGCAAAAAGCCCGTCGAGTCTTCCTGGAAAAAGGCCAGGGTCGGCGCAATCGTCGCCTGCCAGCGATCGCCACTGGCGGTGAGGGGCAATTGCAGGGCCGGAATCACCTCAAAACTATCTTCTTCGACCAATTCCCCATTACCGCTGAAGGCAAAGCCCCTGGGGCCGATGGACAGGCCGAGGATGCCGCTGAGGATGAGGGTTTCCTCGTCGTTCTGCCAGAGGCGCTGCTTGAGTTCTAAGGCCGCTTCGTTATCATCAGTGCGAACCAGGTCAAAATCGCCTACATCATCCAGGATGCCACTGCCGCTATCCACGTGCTGAAAGGCCAGGGTCAATTCTGTGCTGTTGGTGATGCCCCAGGTAAAGCCGCCCGTGTAGTAAACCGCCGTTCCTGATTCTTCCACGCTGCCAGGGGGAAAGAACGCCCGACCATCCACGCGGAAAATGACTTCCCCGGCTCCCAAGGTGAGAGCGCTCGGCTGTTGGAGTTGCCCTGTCGCCAGAGGGCTGAGGTGCTGGCAGTGGTTTCGCTAGGCGGTGTGGCTGGTTCCTGGGTAACCTCGCTGTTCGTTGGTCCAGGGTGGTTGTCGGAAGGGAGGCGGGGTTTCAGCGCCATTGGTTAAGAAGGAAAAGTCACTGGCGGCGGCGCTTCCTGCCACTGAGGAACGGCTAGCGGCCTTGATTGGGCTGGCGTTGACCATTGGGGAGCGGCACCAGGCGCGCTGGACGGCGCGTTCCACTGCGATCGCGGAGTGGCTTGGGCGACGCTCTCGGCTGGCGCGGCCCAAACTGGGTCATATCCTGCCTCTGCTGCCAACAAAATGGCACTAGCTAGCCAGTATATTCTCTTCATCCTCACACCTTCCTCACGCACGTCGGCGCCAGCTCACCTTGGTGTAGCCTCAAGTCAGTCAAATAGCTGCTATCTTAGCCGATCACCACAGATTTGAGAAAGCACTTTAGCCCACTAGCCGCCCTGAGTCCGCTCCTGTTGAAGGGCATCAGCAACGAAAAAGTTTCCGACTCAACAAGAATCGGAAACTTATTGAAATTAGACTCAATTAAGCTTGTAGGGCTGCTTGACGCTCTTTAGCTTCCTTGATTACCTGCTCAGCGACGTTATTGGGGCAAGGCGCGTAGTGGGAGAACTCCATCGAGAACTGACCCCGACCAGAGGTCATTGTTCGTAAATCGCCAATATAGCCAAACATCTCGCTTAAGGGAACCTCCGCCTTAATCCGCACGCTGATCGCTCCTGTTTCCTGGTTGAGGATAATCCCGCGACGGCGGTTAATGTCGCCAATCACGTCTCCGACGTAATCATCCGGCGTAAACACGTCTACCTTCATGATCGGCTCCAGCAATTGGGGCGCTGCCTTCGGGAACGTCTGTCGGTAGGCCGCCTTCGCTGCAATCTCAAAGGCGATCGCCGACGAGTCAACGGGGTGATAGCCGCCATCGGTCAAGGTGACCTTGAAATCGACGCAGGGATAGCCCGCTAGGAGGCCCCGACCAATGCAAGACTCAAAGCCCTTTTGCACCGCCGGCCAGTATTCTCTGGGGACGGTACCGCCCGATACCTTAGACTCAAACTGGAAGCCAGTCCCCGCTTCGCCCGGTTCAATCGTGTAGTCGATCTTGCCGTATTGACCCGAACCGCCGGACTGCTTCTTGTGAGTGTAGCTATCTTGAATTCGTTTGGTAATAGATTCGCGGTAAGCCACTTGGGGTTTGCCCACCTCGGCTTCGACTCCGTAGGTGCGCTTAAGGATGTCAACTTTAATCTCCAAGTGTAGTTCACCCATCCCTTTGATGATGGTTTCGCCGCTTTCCTTGTCAGTTTCCACCTGAAAGGAGGGGTCTTCCTGAACCAGCTTGGTGAGCGCTGCGACCATCTTCTCCATTGAGCCTTTGTCCTTGGGTTTGACCGCCACCGAAATGACGGGTTCGGGAAAGACCATCGGTTCTAGGGAAGCTGGAGATTTGGGATCGCACAGGCTATGGCCGGTCTGGACGTTCTTCATACCCACGATCGCCACAATGTCCCCTGCCTGGGCCGACTCGATTTCTTCGCGGGAGTTGGCGTGCATTTCTACCAGGCGGCTGACCCGCTCCGTTTTGCCCGTGGCGGTGTTAAGGATTGTATCACCCTTAGAAAGCTTGCCGGAGTAAATCCGCGTAAAGGTAAGGGCACCGAAGCGATCGTCCATAATCTTAAACGCCAGCGCTCGCAGCGGCTTTTCCGGATCAACGTAGGCTAGAAGGCCCGTTTCGTTGCCTTCAAGATCCATCTCTGGCTGGGGATTGACTTCCATCGGGTTGGGCAGGTAGTCTACGACACCATCTAGCACCAACTGAACGCCCTTATTTTTGAAGGAGGAACCGCAATAAGTCGGGAAAAAGGACAAATTAATCGTCCCTTTGCGAATGCAGCGCTTGAGGTCTTCGATACTTGGCTCCTCCCCTTCCAAGTAGCGCTCCATCATCTCGTCGTCCTGCTCTACCGCCGTCTCAATTAGAACTTCGCGGTAGGATTCCACGTCGTCAACCATATCGGCAGGGACTTCTTGGACGGTGTAGTTGAGGGGATCCCCAGAGTCGTCCCACACCCAAGCTTTGCGGGTCAGTAGCTCGACCACGCCGCAAAACTGGTCTTCAATGCCAATGGGCAGCACCATCACTAAGGGTTTTGCCGCCAGTACTTTTTCGATCTGGCCGACGACACGGTAGAAATCTGCGCCGAGGCGATCGAGCTTGTTGACGTATATGAGGCGAGCAACTTTCGAGTCGTTGGCATAGCGCCAGTTGGTTTCCGATTGGGGTTCGACGCCACCGGAACCGCAGAATACCCCAATGCCTCCGTCAAGTACCTTGAGAGAGCGATAAACCTCAATGGTAAAATCAACGTGACCGGGGGTATCAATGATGTTGAACTGGTTGTCTTTCCAGTAGCAGGTGGTTGCCGCCGACTGAATTGTAATACCGCGTTCTTGTTCCTGTTCCATGAAATCCGTGGTCGCCGCACCTTCATGCACTTCACCGATTTTGTGGATTTTGCCAGTTAATTTGAGGATTCTTTCCGTTGTGGTAGTCTTGCCCGCATCTACGTGGGCGAAGATACCAATATTGCGATAGCGAGTCAGGTCTTTCATGGGTTACTCTCCAGTTCAGTGCGGAAAATGGTTGGTTGGGACTCCCGGTATCACCTGGAACAACTTAATGTAGTTTTTCGCTAGCCAAGGGGCTGGTATTTTAGGACTCGTAATATTATTAATCCTTTTTTAATTGCTGTGGGAGCATTACTCAAATGTTGATGGCGTAGTTAAAGTATATCATTTTGCCGCTAGCCTGATGGAGTCAGGGGGGAAACCGACAACCCCAGGTATTTAGAAGCCATTTCCTGCTTCAGCATTTTTTGTATAGGCTGATACTCTGTCTCTTGATGGAGATAGAGACATGATGATAGGCTTGGCTCGTAATTTCGCCTTTTAAAGGAAGAATTATGAAAAAAACTTCTCTGCTGCCTTTTGATTTTCCTTGGGTTTCTGTTCCTGCCGCTCTCACCCGCCTTTGCTCAAGAGGGACAAGCTATAGCGGTTTTGGGCAGATTGACCACGGAAGGTGCAGAATGTCAGACCTTGCGCACTACTGACGGCAAGAATACGCTGTTTAGCTTGTTGGGAACTTTCGTTGGCTTTCCCAGTGGCTTGCCAGTGATTGTTTACGGTACAATCGTGGAACTTTCGAGCTGTCAGGCAGGAACGACGATTTTCGTGCAGTCTATTTCTGATAGCTCGCCGCTGCGGCCTCGTTCTTAATTAATCTCAGGTTTGCTTGGTTACTGACCGATCGCTTGGTCTTCTTCCTGTTTCTTGCCTGTTGTGAAGGAGCTAGTGGTTTTCGAGAATTTGCTGGGTGGTTTGAATTTGTGCTGGGGCGAATCCGGCGTTTTTGAGGTGGGCGAGGAACGGACGATCGCGGTAGCGGGCATCGAGGGCAGTGGCTTGCTGGTAGGCGGCTTGGGCTGCGGCTTTGTCGCCCTTGTCCCAGTGGGCGATCGCTAGGGCCACCCAGGGATGGGGGTTGTGGGGTTCGAGGGTGGTGGCGGCTTCGGCGTTGAGGATGGCTTGGTTGTAGTCCTGGAGGCGATGGAAGGCGAGGCTGAGGTTGTAGCGGGCGATTTCGTTGTCTGATTTCAGGGACAAGGCTTGCTGGTGGGTGGCAATGGCTTCGGGAAGGTTCCCGGCGACGAGATAGACGATGCCGAGGGCATTGAGGGCAGGAATATGGGTGGGATCTCGTTTCAGGGCTTGTTTTAGGGCCGTTTTGGCGGTATCGCTCTGTCCAGCCAGGTGTAGCGTCCAACCCAGCAGAACATGCCCGGAAAGGTTGTCGGGATCGAGAACTACAGCTTTTTCTAGGTCGGCAATGGCTTCGGGGTAGCGATCGCCTGCTCTGGCGGCTAGGCCCGATTGACGCAGGGCTTG
>JAAUTE010000199.1 GCA_012031815.1 Chloroflexaceae bacterium | reverse complement strand
ACTGTCAAGGAGCAGGGAGCGACCAGCCAACTATCTCGCTTCCTGGCATAAAAACCGAGAGACCCGGCCCGTTTTTTGAGGTAATTCAGCCATTTGACTGAAATCATGCTCCTTGGGCTTCTTGCCGTACTATCTGCCGCTGCGGCTGCCGGACTGAGAGTAGCGCTGCCATTGTTAACCATCGGACTCCTCTCCCATGAAGATTGGTGGTCAAATGTGCCCTTTTGTCTGCCATCCACCCGCGAGTCCTGCTGGCAATTCTCACAAGCTGGTCGTTATTTGAGTTACTCGGCTCCAAGCGACTCCTGGGTCAGCGATCGCTGCAAGGGGTGGAATTGTTGTTTAGTCCCCTAGTCGGGGGATTGCTGGCCGTAACCGTAGCTAAAATTACTGAACTGGCGATTCTGCCTGTGTGGCTGATTGGCATTTTGGGGGGTGGCGTTGCCCTGATGTTGAAATTAGTCGAAGTTGGCTGGTTTTTTCGCCTGCAAGGTCTTCCTCTGTGGGTTGCATTTGCCGAGGATACCCTTTGCATCGTTCTCGTTTTTTTTGCCTTTGAAGCCCCCAGAGAAGGGGGAATTATCGCCATGCTTCTGGTTTGGCTGGCCGTTCGCAGCGCCAGTGAATGGCAAACCTGGTATTGGGAAAAACGCACGGCCAGCGCCCCTAAATCACCTCCACCCCCCTAGCGATCGCCAAACTTACCTATGGGTTCCGCTACTCCCGTCGTGTTGCTCTGTCCCGGCTTTCACCCGCCCCACCTGACCCAGGGTTTTCTCCAGGGCTTAACGGCGATCGCGTCCCTAGACTGTTCATCCTGGCTGATTTTGCCCTCCCCCATTGCTCCGGTGTCTGCCCCTGAAATCGCCACTTACCTCGCTACCGTTGTCGAAATTAACCTAACTCCAGTCATTTTCATCGGCTACAGTGCCGGGGCCGTTGGCGCGATCGCCGCCGCTCAGTTATGGCAACAACAGGGGGGAACCGTTAGGGCTTTATTGGCGATCGACGGTTGGGGCGTCCCCCTCATCGGCAACTTTCCCAGCCACCGCCTCAGTCACGACCCCTTCACCCATTGGAGTAGCGCCCTGCTTGGCCCCGGAGCAGACAGTTTTTATGCCGAGCCGGGGGTTTCCCACTGGGATCTGTTTCAATTCCCTGATCTCGCCAGTGGCTGGTGGATTAAAGGGCCCGGTTGCCGCATTGCCTGCACTGCCGCCCAATTTCTCGCCACCCACCTCTCCCACTACCTCGCCGAAGGTAACTCAACCTAACAAGTTAACCGGGTAAATCAGCCTCGACAGCCAGAGAAAATTTTCCTAAGATAAGATTTCTATAATTACCTGCTCTTTTTAGCATTCAGTTGCATCATTAGCGACAAAATTCTAGATACCCCTAAGCAAGTCACCTGGTATAAGTCCTGTGGTTTCCTCTCGCAGCATCCCCAAAGTCACCGCTTCTGGCAAACCGACCCCGCAGCGTCGTACCGGAGCCTTTGCCCTCATGGACAGTTTAAGGCTCCACGGCGTCAGGCACATTTTTGGCTATCCCGGCGGCGCGATTCTTCCCATCTACGACGAACTGTACCGATTTGAAGCTCGCGGCGAACTGGAACATATCCTGGTGCGTCACGAACAAGGGGCCGCCCATGCCGCTGACGGTTATGCCCGCGCTACGGGTAAAGTGGGCGTCTGTTTTGGCACTTCTGGCCCTGGAGCCACCAATTTGGTCACGGGCATTGCCACCGCTCACATGGATTCCATTCCTCTGGTGGTTGTGACCGGCCAGGTTCCCCGCCCTGCCATTGGCAGCGACGCCTTCCAAGAAACCGATATTTTCGGCATCACCCTGCCCCTGGTCAAGCATTCCTACGTGGTACGCTATGCCCGCGATATGGCTCGCATCGTCGCCGAAGCCTTTCACATTGCCAGCACGGGCCGTCCCGGCCCTGTTTTAATCGACATTCCCAAGGATGTGGGCACAGAAGAATGGGACTACCTGCCCGTTGAACCAGGACAGGTGAACCTTCCCGGCTATCGGCCCACCGTTAAGGGCAATCCCCGCCAAATTAACGCCGCCCTGGAGCTAATCGAGCAGGCAGAGCGGCCCCTCCTCTACATCGGCGGCGGCGCGATCGCAGCCAATGCCCACGCCCAAATTGCCGAACTGGCAGAACGGTTTCAACTGCCCGTGACGACAACTTTGATGGGGATTGGGGGCCTTTGATGAAAATAGCCCGCTGGCGGTAGGAATGCTGGGCATGCACGGAACTGCCTACGCCAACTTTGCCGTGAGTGAGTGTGACTTGCTGATTGCGGTGGGAGCGCGCTTTGACGATCGCGTTACGGGAAAACTAGACGAATTTGCCTCCCGTGCCCAGGTGGTTCACATTGACATTGACCCCGCTGAAGTGGGCAAAAATCGCCTCCCCCAAGTTCCCATCGTGGGCGACGTGCGCCAAGTTCTAGAGCAGATGCTCCAGCGGGTTAAGGAGTTGGGATTGCCTGCTGTCCCTGGCCGCACCCAAGCCTGGCTAGCGCGGATCGAGCGCTGGCGTCAAGAATATCCCCTGGTAGCACCCCGCTACGACCACAGTATTTCACCCCAGGAAGCCATTGTGGAACTGAGCCGTCAAGCTCCCGCCGCTTACTACACCACCGATGTCGGCCAGCATCAAATGTGGTCGGCTCAATTCCTCAAAACTGGGCCACGCCGCTGGATTTCTAGTTCTGGGCTGGGAACGATGGGCTTTGGTTTGCCCGCTGCGATGGGCGTCCAGGTGGCCCTGCCCGACGAACAGGTCATTTGCATCAGTGGCGATGCCAGCTTCCAGATGAACTCCCAGGAACTGGCCACCCTGGCTCAGTACGGTATTAACGTGAAAACCGTCATCATCAACAATGGCTGGCAGGGCATGGTGCGTCAGTGGCAGCAAACCTTCTACGGCGAGCGCTACTCCTCCTCTGATATGCAGCCGGGGATGCCGGATTTTGAACTGCTGGCCCGGGCTTACGGTCTCAAAGGCATGGTCATTCGCGATCGCAGCCAGCTAACCGAAGGCGTTGCGGAAATGCTTGCCCACAACGGGCCGGTGTTGGTGGACATCCGGGTGACGCGGGATGAGAACTGCTACCCGATGGTCGCCCCCGGTAAGAGCAACGCCCAAATGCTGGGTCTGCCCCAACGCTCTCCCCTGGAGCAAGCTATTGAACTAATTTATTGCAGTCACTGCGGCGCGAAAAATCTGGCTAGCCATCACTTCTGTCCTGAGTGTGGCACCAAGCTCTAGCTCAGCATTTCTTGACATTACTCTCAGTTACTAGGGGCATGGCTCAACCATGCCTCTACTGTTTTTGCCCTCACGGTCTTGGCGATCGCCCAAGAGAATTTACCTGGCAAGGGGGAGGGAAACAAGTTGGCAAGGCAGGCGGGCCGCCTAGGGATCGTTGCAGCACCATTAATCCCATAGCAAAACCCACTGCGTCAAAAGTTAAAAAATCCCTTAAGATTAACAAATAAGAAAGCTCAAATTTCTTAACAAGTTACTGGCAAATAAGGTTCACTACAGACTTAGGAGGATAATTATGGCGCTCGTACCCATGCGGCTGCTCTTAGACCACGCGGCTGAAAATGATTATGGTATTCCTGCATACAACGTTAACAACCTGGAGCAAATCCAAGCCATCATGCTAGCGGCCGATGAAGCCAATAGCCCTGTCATCCTGCAAGCCTCTCGTGGCGCTCGCAAATATGCAGGTCGAAATTTTCCTCCGCAACCTAATTGCCGCAGCGGTAGAAAGCTATCCTCACCTTCCCATCGCCATGCACCAAGATCATGGCAACGGCCCGGCGACTTGCTATTCGGCGATTCGTCACGGCTTCACCAGCGTTATGATGGACGGTTCTTTGGAAGAAGATGCCAAAACCCCGGCTAGCTTTGAGTACAACGTCAGCGTTACGGCTGAAGTTGTGAAGGTGGCTCACGCGGTTGGCGTCAGTGTTGAAGGTGAGCTGGGCTGCCTCGGTTCCCTGGAAACGGGCCACGGTGAAAAGGAAGACGGCCACGGGGCAGAAGGTGTTCTCAGCCGCGACCAACTGCTCACCGACCCCGACGAAGCGGTTGAATTTGTTGAGCGCACTCAAGTTGACGCGCTGGCTGTTGCCATCGGAACCAGCCACGGTGCTTACAAGTTCTCTCGCAAGCCGACGGGTGAAATTCTGGCGATTAGCCGCATTGAAGAAATTCACAAGCGCTTGCCCAACACCCACCTGGTCATGCACGGGTCTTCTTCGGTTCCCCAGAACCTGATCGACTTGATCAACCAGTATGGTGGCAACATTCCTGAAACCTACGGCGTCCCCATCGAAGAAATTCAAAAGGGTATCAAGAGCGGCGTTCGTAAAGTAAATATCGACACCGATAACCGTTTGGCGATCACCGCAGCGATCCGGGAAGCGGCTTACAAAGATCCTTCTAACTTCGACCCCCGCCATTTCCTCAAGCCTTCCATCAAGTACATGAAGGAAGTTTGCTTAGAGCGCTATCAAGCCTTTGGTACGGCAGGTCAGGCCAGCACGATCAAGCAGGTGGGCTTGGATGAGTATGCGGCCAAGTATGCTAAAGGCGAACTGACCGCGACCACCAAGAAAGCGGTTGCTGTATAGCCTTAACGAGGGGTTTAATTCCCAAGATTTTCCTCGCTAAAAGCCGGAAACAACTTGCAATCCCTGGGTGGTTAGACCGGCTAACTGCCCAGTTTTTTTGTGATCGCCAAACTCATTTCCCGCAGGAGGGCGCTATCGCTTTAAGGCCAGGGTCAAACCGTCTCCCATTGGTAGCACACTGAGCAAGATGCGTTCATCTCGATGGAGTTTTCGTTGAGGGCCCGCAGTGAGCGCGTGCGGTTGTCTTGAATTTGGTCATCGGCGACCTTGCCAGACCAGAGAACATTATCAATGACAATTAGACCGCCGGGACGGATTAACTGGAGACAGCCCTCGTAATAGTCGTTGTAGCTGCTTTTGTCGGCGTCAATAAAGGCGAAGTCAAAGGTTTCTCCTTGGGCCAGCAAGCGCTCTAGGGTCTCCAGGGCCGGGCCGAGATGCAGGGTAATTTTGTCGCTGACTCCTGCTTTCTGCCAGTAGCGCCGGGCAATTCTTGTATATTCTTCACTGACATCACAGGCCACTAACTGCCCATCTGCGGGTAACGCCAGGGCGATCGCCAGGGAACTGTAGCCTGTAAACACGCCCAATTCCAAAGCTCTTTTGGCTTGCATCAAGGTTATCAGCAAGGCCATGAACTGCCCCTGTTCCGGGGAAATTTGCATGGTTGCGAGGGGTTGTCCCGCTGTTTCTGCTCGTAATTCCGCCAGCAAGGGTACTTCCCGCACCGACACGGACTGCAAGTACTGATAGAGGGATTCGTTGACTGTGAGGGTGCGACTGGACATAATTTGACCTCCGGCTGGTAATCCAATCCTCAGTGTAACTCCTGGCTTTGATGGCCATCGATCGCCTCAGAATCTACGACAGGTTAAGCTTAAGGCCCGTTTTGGCGATCGCCTGAAGCTCAATAATTTATAATTAGCCCCCTGGATACTTTTTAACAAAACAATAGCCAGTTCTTAACACGGGCGTTTTTCCGGCTTAATCTTGTCACGGTAGGCTAGCGATGCTGTTTACTGCAAATTAAGCTGCGGGCATACCACTCTGCTCTGCTGACTCAAGCCAACAGCAATCTCAGATAGCGCTGGGGAAGCCAAGGTCACGGGGGCCGGGATGGGTGCTTTGCACGAGGAGAAGCGATCGATGAACGAAACTATTCGTGTTGCTACATTCAACGCCTTTTTAAACCGCCCCACCCAAGGCGAGCTAATCGAAGATTTATCCACCCCCAACGACGCCCAAGCCCAGGCCGTTGCCGAGATTATTCAGCGCGTCAACCCCGATGTCATCCTGCTCAACGAGTTTGACTTTGACGAAAACGGCACAGGAATTCAGTTATTCCAAGACAACTACCTGTCGGTCAGCCAAAATGGTGCTGCGCCCGTTGAATATCCCTACGTGTTCCTAGCACCTTCCAACACAGGCAGATTGTCCGGATTTGACCTTAACAATGACGGTATCGTCGCCACAGAAGCGGATATTGGCACTTTTACCTACGCCAACGATTCCTTTGGTTTTGGCTTCTTTCCCGGAAACTTTGCGATGGTGCTGCTATCGAGATTTCCCATCCTCGAAGATCAAGCCCGCACCTTCCAAAACTTCGTCTGGCAAGAACAGCCCGGCGCACTGCTGCCCGACCTGCCCAACACCCCCGAACCCCAGGATTTCTACTCTCCCGAAGAACTCGCGGTCTATCCCCTGGCCGACAAAAGCCTCTGGGATGTCCCCATCAACTTCAATGGCGAAATCATCCACATCCTCGCCAACCACCCCACCCCACCGGTTTTTGACGATCCCGTCATCGACTTCAATGGTCGCCAAAACAGCGACGAAATTCGCTTCTGGGCTGACTACATTACCCCCGGCGCCGGGGAATACATCCAAGATGACGAGGGGAACTTTGGCGGCTTGGCTGCGGGAGAAAGCTTTGTTATCGTCGGCGACCAAAATGCTGACCCCTTCGACGGTGACAGCACCCCCCCTGCCATTTCTCAACTCTTAGATAGCCCTTTCATTAATACCTCCGTTACGCCTAGCAGTGCTGGGGGCCCCGAAGCAGCGGAACGGCAAGGCGGTTTCAATTTTACCCACGAGGGCAATCCTGCCTTTGATACGGCGGATTTCGGCAATCCTTTTCCCTTTACTCCGGGCTTTAGCGACAACACCCCAGGCAATTTGCGCGTCGATTATGCCCTGCCTTCCGCCGATTTAGAAATCACCGATGCGGGCGTTTTCTACCCGACTAGCGATGATCCCCTGTTCCGTCTCATCGAAAACGAGAATCAAGATGGCGCGGTGGTCAGCTCTGACCACCGTTTGGTCTTTGTGGATGTGGCAACTGCTGCGCCAACCCCAGAAGTTCGCCGCACTGTCCGGGACGTAGAGTTTCTCGGCCAGACCAGTTTCCCGACGGGCACGGTGTTTGAAGGGACGGAAGTTGGCGGTCTTTCTGGGCTAACCTACGATGCCTTCAATGATGTTTACTACAGCATCTCCGACGACCAGGGCAACCGCACTGCCAATTTACCCACCGGGGTTGCTCCCAATGAACCGGCCCGGTTCTACACGCTGACCATTGATATTGCCGATGGCAATTTGGAAGACGGGGACATTGAGTTTATCGATGTTACGACTTTACTGGATGGTAGTGGCAGTCCCTTTGCCCCTGGCACCATTGACGCCGAAGGCATCGCCTTTACTAACCAAAGCACTCTGTTTATCTCCTCAGAAGGCAACGCTAACAATCTGATTGCGCCCTTTGTCA
>JAAUTE010000198.1 GCA_012031815.1 Chloroflexaceae bacterium | reverse complement strand
AGCACTTCAGCAGTTGGGGGTGCGCACTTCTCGGTGTTTGAGTTTGATTGAAACCGGGGAATCCCTCTGGCGAGGCGACGAACCTTCTCCCGCGCGCTCCTCGGTGATGGTGCGCTCAGTCGCTCTCACATCCGTTTTGGCACCTTTGAGCGGTTGCGCTACATTAAGCGCTCCGATCTGACCCGAAAATTGCTGGATCGCGTCATTGATTGCTATTACCCAGAAGTTGAAGGCGATTACGTTCAGTTCTATGCCTGCCTGGTGGAGCGGGTGGCGGAGCTGGCGGCTCAATGGATGGCGGCGGGATTTTGCCACGGGGTTTTAAACACCGATAATATGTCAATTACGGGGGAAAGTTTTGATTATGGACCCTATGCCTTCATCGATCGCTATAATCCCAATTTTACGGCTGCTCATTTTGACTACAGCGGTCGCTATAGCTATGGCAATCAACCGTCGATCTGTCGGCTGAACTTAGAGCTGCTCCAAGCACCGCTCGGTATGGTTGCCCCGGTTCCGGATTTGGATGCCGGGGTCAGGCGGTTTGAGGGGATTTACGAGGCTCACTACCAAAAATTACTGCTCAAGAAACTAGGATTTAGGGAATTAGAGGCAGGATTGGGCCAGGAATTGACCCAAAAAACCCTGGATCTACTCAAGGAAACCCAGGTTGGCTACCATGCTTTCTTTTTTGAATTGGCCGAGCAGTTTAATCGGGGCTGGCGAGAGGAGAGCCACACCATCCTGGAAAATAGCGCCCAGCCCAAAACGGCCCTGTGGGAGTCGTGGCAGCAACTTTATCACATTTGCCTCCAAACCCTGCCGCCGGAGCAAATGGATGACATTGGCGCTTGTCTGGTCGAGCATAATCCAAAAACGGCCCTCCTCAGACCCGTGATTGAGTCAATTTGGGAGCCGATTGTGGCCGAAGACGATTGGCAGCCTTTTTATGACCTGTTGCAGCGCCTCTGGACTAAACAATAAAAGTCCCATGGCGAGCCTTGTTCCCAGGGGCGATCGCCGATAATGGAAGGCTGTTGAGCAAAAACGGCTGGCTATGCCTTGGCAACGTCCTGACGGTCGCGCGGTTGATGCCCTGCGTCCCCTGTCTTTTCAAGTGGAATTTACGCGCTTTGCGGCGGGGTCGGTGCTGGCCTGCTGCGGCGAGACCAAGGTACTCTGTACAGCGACGGTACAGCCGGGGGTTCCGCCCTTTCTCCAAGCCAGGGGCAGCGGCTGGCTGACGGCGGAGTATCGGATGCTGCCCAGCGCCACCCACCAGCGCCAACCCCGGGAATTGCTCAAATTATCGGGCCGTACCCAGGAAATTCAGCGCCTCATTGGCCGGAGTTTGCGGGCTAGCCTGGATCTGTCTGCTCTGGGCGATCGCACCATTACCATTGACGCGGACGTGATCCAAGCCGATGCAGGAACGCGCACCACGGCCATTACTGGCGGTTACCTGGCTTTGGCGCTAGCAGTGAACAAATTACGCCAACAAGGCGAATTAGCGGCTTCTCCCCTGCGCTATCCGGTGGCGGCGGTATCGGTGGGCACCATTGAAGGGGAGGCGTTTTTGGATTTGAATTATGAAGAAGATGTGGCTGCCGAGGTAGATTTTAATGTGGTGATGAATGGCGATCTGGGCTTAATTGAAGTGCAGGGAACCGCTGAAAAAGCCAGTTTTAGCCGCTCTCAGCTCAATAAAATCCTGGATTTGGCGGAAAGTGGGATTAAAAGCCTGTTTGAGGTGCAGCGACGGGTTTTGGCTCAGGTTGGCTCCATTGACTAATGACTATGCACTTGAAGGAGCTACCAGTGATTTTTTCAGCAAGAACCCAAATTAATGACCGATAATTGGCTTTATCCCTATCCACCGCTGGTAGAGGGCCGTTTACTCAAGCGTTATAAGCGCTTCTTTGCCGACATTGAATTAACCACGGGAGACGTGATTACGGCCCACTGTCCCAACACCGGGCCTATGACCGGGGTATGTACGCCCGGTAGTTTAGTGCAGGTTTCTCGCAGCGACAACCCCAATCGCAAGCTGGCCTACACCTGGGAGATGATTCAAGTCTTAGACAACGGGCCAACCTGGGTCGGGGTGAATACGGCGTTGCCTAATCGAGTCATCAAAGCAGCCTTAGAACAGCAAATATTTCTGGAATTAAGGGGAAAATACCGGGAAGTGCGTCCAGAATTCCCCTACGGTAAAGACAAGAAAAGCCGCGTTGATTTTCTCCTCAACGGGCCGGAGCAGTTGCCTATTTATCTAGAAGTCAAAAATGTCACCCTCACTTCAGGGGGGCGATCGCGCTGTTTCCCGATACGGTAACCACCAGGGGACAGAAACACCTCCAGGAATTAATGGCGCTGCTGCCTGACGCTCAGCCGGTCATGCTCTACTTTATCAATCGCGGTGATTGTGCTGAATTTGCCCCCGGAGACGGCTACGACCCACTCTACGGCCAACTGCTGCGGGAGCGATCGCGAGGGGCGTCACGGTTTTACCCTACCGATTTGAAATTACGCCCCAATGTCTGCGTTTCCTGGGATTAGCGCCGCTCTTGGCCCATCAACCCCCGCTGGCGTCTTAGGAATTGGCGGCGATCGCCCAGGGAGGGGCTAAGCTAGAATTATTTCCCAACAGAACTTGCCGTGGACTTAAAGTGCGCGATAATTGCCTATAAAGCGGGGGATGCCACCAGTAAAGCTTGGGCGGAGCGGTGCGCGCGGGAGCTAGAAGCCCGTCATTGTCAAGTTTTGCTCGGCCCCAGCGGGTTTAAGGATAATCCCTATCCGGTTTTTTTAGCTTCTGCCCATAATATTGAGCTGGCCGTTGTTTTGGGCGGTGATGGTACGGTTTTGGGGGCAATTCGCCATTTAGCTCTCGAAGGAATTCCCATTCTTTCTGTAAATGTGGGCGGTCATCTGGGGTTTCTTACCGAACCCTTTGAACTGTTTCAAGATACCGAAGCCCTTTGGACGCGGCTCAAAGAAGACCGCTACGCCCTCCAGCGTCGCATGATGTTGCGGGGTCAAGTGTTTGAAGGCGATCGCAGCCGCAATGAAGCCGTTAGCGATATTTACTATAGTCTCAACGAAATGTGCGTCAAACCCGCCAGCATCGATCGCATGCCCACCTCGATCATTGAAATGGAAGTGGATGGGGAAGTGGTCGATCAGTACAGCGGCGACGGCTTGTTGGTGGCCACGCCCACGGGATCGACGGGCTACACGGTTTCCTCCGGCGGCCCTATTATCCACGCTGGCATGGATGCGATCGCCGTGACGCCGATTTCGCCCCTGAGCTTATCCAGCCGACCCCTGATTCTGCCGCCGCGATCGGTGGTGAATATTTGGCCCCTGGGCGGTTACGAACTTAATACAAAACTCTGGATGGACGGAGCCTTAGCCACTACTATCTGGCCGGGGCAGCGGGTGCAGGTTCGCATGGCTGATTTTTGGGCAAAATTTATTATTTTGCGGGAAAGCTATTCTTTTTATCAAACCTTGCGGGAGAAGCTCCTCTGGGCTGGGTCGCGCATCCACTACGACAACAACCTCCGCAACTGAAACCGATTTTTTAACCCGCCTAACTCCGCAACTACCGGATTTTAGGTTGCCTCCCTCCAAGCCGACAGGCTGGCTCAACAAAACGAAGACTAATCCCTACCTTTGGAGCGATCGCAACCAGGCGATCGGGTAAAATAGAGAGCCTGCCACGATGAGTAACTTAGAAGGAACTTTGAAGGAGACAGCCCTATGGCGCAAATGTATTATGATGAAGATGCTAATCTCGACCTATTAAGCGATAAAACCATTGCCATTATTGGGTTTGGTTCCCAAGGCCACGCCCACGCCCTCAACCTTCACGAGAGCGGCATGAACGTCATCGTCGGGCTGTATCCGGGGAGTAAATCGGCAGAAAAAGCTCAACAAGCCGGATTGACAGTAAAACCGTGACTGACGCCGCCCAAGCAGCCGATGTCATCATGATTTTGCTGCCCGATGAGGTGCAAAAGTCGATCTATCAGCAAGAAATCAAGCCCCATCTTCAGGAAGGAAAGGTTCTCGCCTTTGCCCACGGTTTTAACATCCATTTTGGTCAGATCGTGCCGCCCCCTGATGTGGATGTGATCATGGTCGCCCCCAAGGGCCCCGGCCACCTGGTTCGCCGCACCTACACCCAAGGGGAAGGGGTTCCCTGTCTGTTTGCAGTGTTTCAAGATGCCTCGGGCCAGGCGAGACAGCGGGCCATGGCCTATGCGAAGGGCATTGGTGGGACGCGGGCTGGGATTTTGGAAACCAGCTTCCGAGAAGAAACGGAAACTGACCTGTTTGGGGAACAAGTCGTCCTGTGCGCGGTTTAACCGCGTTAATCAAGGCTGGGTTTGAAACCCTGGTTGCTGCGGGCTATCAGCCGGAATTAGCCTATTTTGAATGCCTTCACGAGGTTAAGCTGATTGTGGACTTGATCGTGGAAGGCGGCCTGGCCAAAATGCGAGACAGCATTTCCAATACAGCAGAATACGGAGACTATACTCGCGGCCCCCGCATCGTCAACGAGCAGACCCGCCAGGAAATGGAGAAAATCCTCAAGGAAATTCAATCCGGTCAGTTTGCGCGGGATTTCGTCCTGGAAAATCAAGCGGGTAAGCCTGGATTTACTGCTATGCGCCGTCAAGAAGCCGAACATGCCATCGAAGTTGTGGGTCGGAATTTGCGGGCGATGTTTAGTTGGCTCAAAGATCAATAGCGTTGCGATCGCTCTTGCGGGTTTCCGGGGCTTGCATGACCGAAAAATGGGATACAAGCCCCGTCCTTCTAGGACGGCTTTTCTTGATTTCTGATGTATTCCTTTAGAACTTCGAGTGGTGCGCCTCCAACCGATAGAGCAAAATAACTAGGACTCCAAAGCGCTTCTTTGTGCGGCTTTGGTAGCCCAGCCTGCCCAAAGCGACGACTGGAAACCCCTTTTAATGCGTTCACCACTTGAGAGACGGAGAGCTTAGGCGGATATTCAATCAATGCGTGAACGTGGCTCCCCGTCTTTCCCTACGAAACTGGCTTGCCATTCCTTGTGGGCTAACCTATAATAAACGACAGACCAACTCCAGCATAAGCCATGAAAGCACGGTATCAGTACAGATTCTACCCGACTAACCAACAACGCCAAAGCTTGGCTCAGTTGTTTGGATGTGTTCGCGTGGTCTGGAACGATGCCTTGGCTATCTGCAAGCAGTCCCAAAAATTGCCAAGTAACAACGACTTGCAAAAGTTGGTTATTACTCAGGCAAAAAAGACCGAGGAGCGGGAATAGTTGGCATCCGTTTCCAATATTCCTCTACAGCAGTCTGTGGCGGACTTAGGGATTGCTTATAAGAACTTTTTCAACTCGCTTAAGGGTAAACGAAAAGGGAAAAGAGTTGGGAATCCTAAATTTAAAAAGAAGACTGGGAGGCAATCAGCACGGTTCAGAATTGGCGGATTTTCTATCAAGGGCGATGAAGTCTATTTGGCAAAGATTGGGGATGTAAAGCCGATTTGGTCTAGAGCATTGCCATCTGAACCTAGTTCTATCACGGTAATTAAAGATGCGGCTAACCGTTATTTTCTGAGCTTTGTTGTAGAAATTGAGCCAACTTCTGTCGATGCCAAGAACCAAAGCATCGGCATTGATTTGGGTATCAAGACCTTTGCAGTCATGTCAGATTGTAGCAAAGAGAAAAGCCCTAGTTACTCGAAGCAAGACCGCAAGATTCGCAAGCTCCAAAAGAGGCTCGCCCGCCAACAGAAAGGCTCTAAGCGTCGTGAGAAGACTCGAATAGCAATCGCCAACCAACATAATCGAATTGCGGATAAGCGCAAAGATTTCCTGCACAAACTATCAACCAAGATCGTTAAAGAAAACAAAACTATCGTTCTTGAAGATCTGAATGTGTCTGGGATGGTCAAGAATCGCAAATTAGCACGGGCGATCAGCCTTCAAGGTTGGCGAGAGTTCAGGACGTTGATCGAGGCTAAGTCTGAAAAGTTCGGAAGAACCTTTCAGGTCATTAACCGATGGGAACCTACTAGCCAAATCTGTTGTGATTGTGGTTTTAAGTGGGGAAAAGTCGATCTATCGATTCGTTCAGTGCTTTGCTTGAATTGCGGTACTGAGCAAGATAGAGACGAAAATGCAGCCCGAAATATAAAAATGGTCGGCATGGGGCATCGGCACGACCTTAAACGGACGGGGAGCGACCGTAAGACCTCTTCGGAGGCAAGTTGCTGTGAACCGTCAAGAATCCCCGTGGCTTTAGCCCCGGTGAGTATGTCAACTCTAAATAAATCTGCTCCAACTGCACTGGCTGCTTGGCGATCGCCTCCAGGGGGATACCGGCAAATAAGTCCACAATGTCCCCCAGTTCTAAAACTTCAGGCAGCCAAATTCCGAGATCTTTGCCGTAGCGCCGTACCGTTAAGGCAAGAGACTGGGCGCGCTGGATGGCTGGTTGTTCTTGGGGCATTTTTGAGGATGGCAATTTCTGCGGCGGGAATCCATTAATAATCTTTGAAGGGTAACTATGCTTTCTTGCCACAGGATAGAAAACTGGTTTCGCAACGGCTTAGTCCCTTGCCTTCTTGCCCTAGTTATATTAGCTACAACAGTCTCCCTTGCTTACCCGCAGACTGGTAGCCCAACTGTCAATCAGCAGACAGGTGCTCCTGTCGTCTTAGGTGATGAAACGCTGTTCTACATTCAAGCAAGGATTGCCTCGTTTTCTCCAGAATTCCGGGCACAGGTGGTTTCTAATCGAATAACTACCTTTGCCAAAGATACCGAGGTTAGCCTGGATACGCTTAAAATCGTTGATAATGAAGCGACGGCAACGGTTGATATTCGAGCCGGTGCGCAAACGCTGGTGACGATCGCTGATGTGGATGCGGTAGCGGCAGGTCAATCCCGCCAAGAACTTGCCAATCAATATCTACAGACTATTAAAGAGTCAGTTACTGAATTTAGAGCTTCTTATACTGTTCAAAGTCTACTCCGGGGAGCCTTTTATACACTGATCTCAACGGTTGTTTTAATTGCCAGCTTTATTGCGATCGCCAAATCAGTGCCAATTATTTATCGTCAATTAAGACACTGGCGCGGGACTCGGATTCCGGCTTTCAGCTTGTTTGGAACCGAGATTTTATCGTCGCATCGGGTGGTTGACCTAATTTCAGAGATAATTAAAATTGTTCGGCTTGCGCTTTTCTTAGGGTTATTCTATCTCTATATCAATCTGGTCTTAGGCTTCTTTCCCTGGACAAAAGGATTAGCGCGGTTTCTCTTTAGCTATATCCAGACGGCAATCAACACATTGGGAGCAGGACTGCTTGCCTATCTTCCCAATCTGTTTTTTTTGATCATCATTTGGTTGCTCACCTCTTACTTCCTGAGGGTGATTCGGTTTTGTTCACTG
>JAAUTE010000197.1 GCA_012031815.1 Chloroflexaceae bacterium | reverse complement strand
GGGAGGCACAAACGATTTGGGCCGAGGTGCTGGGCCGGTCATTGCGCCGGCTCCGTGAACTTTTGTTCGATCAGGATCAAGCTGAGACAGGCGCGCGCGGCATCTCCGCCCTTCCCGCTGCGTCCGCCTTTGGCCCGTTCCAGCGCTTGGTCGCGGTTTTCAACCGTAAGAATGCCGTTGCCGATCGGAATGCCCGCGTTGATCGCGACGTCCATCAGCCAGTAGTTCGAATTATGCACGACCACCTCGTAGTGGCTCGTATCACCGCGGATCACGCATCCAAGTGCAACGGCGCCAGTATAGACATCGGGAAAGAGCGCGGCTGCAGCCGCCAGCGCCTGTGGAATTTCAAGGGCACCGGGGACGGCCACACGGTCGTACGCAGCCCCGTGAGCATCGAGCTCAGCGATCGCGCCGGCGATCAGCTCATCGGCAATGTCTTCATAGTAGCGGGGCTTCGATCAGCAGGATCTTGCCGCCAAAAATCAAAAGCTGCCGCCGCCGAGGGCCTCAGTGGCTTTCTTACGCTGCGCCATGTTCGCCTCGGGCGGTCATCGTCAGGGTTTCGACTTGGGGATAGCCCGGGTGCCGACGATGCGCAGCCCGAAACCTTCGAGCCCAACATACACATGCGCAGGGGAGTTCGTCAGCAGGACCATATCGCGAATACCGAGGTCGCGCAGGATTTGTGCGCCCACCCCGATTTCAACTTGTCGCCGCGCTGCGGGATCGCCGCTGGCAGGGACTGTGTCAGGGGCCGCGATCCGCCGAACAGCGTCGGACATGGCCTTGGGCCTGGAGGGCGGGGCGGAGGGAAGCGTGGTTGAAGACTTCGCCGTTGTAGGTAAGCCAGAGGGACTCGTCCTCGTTGGGCATGGGCTGGTGGCCGCCGGCGATATCCTGGTTTGGGGCAGTTTACGGGGCGTCGCCCATGCTGGAGCCGATGGCGATCGCAACTGTCGAATCATGGCATTGCGCCTAGAGCCGACCCAACTCAGGATTGCCGAACTGGTGGCCCGTCCCCCAGCCACTCCCCCAGGGGAGATCGGCCCGGAAGTTGCTTACATTACTCCTGGTGGCATTCGTATCGCGAGGGCGTATAATTTCTCCAAGTATCATCTTTTCAAAGAGGGCAAGCCTTAATTTTCTTCCTGCTAGACCCTTTAGGGTGCCAAGAGGCTATCGCGGTTAAAATTCCAATCTAAGTCCCTAATTTAACTGTTTAGAGCAGAAAATGAATCGTATTATTGTAATTACTTCGGGCAAGGGCGGCGTGGGCAAAACCACAGTCACCTCCAACCTCGGCATGGCGATCGCGCGGTTGGGACGCAAGGTGGCGCTGGTGGACGCGGATTTTGGCCTGCGGAATCTGGATTTGCTCCTCGGCTTGGAAAACCGGGTGGTCTATACGGCGATTGACGTGATCTCCGGGGTTTGCCCTGTGGAGAAAGCCCTGGTGCGGGATAAGCGCCAGCCGGGATTGGTACTGCTGCCCGCGGCCCAAAATCGCAACAAGGAAGCGATTACCCCGGATCAAATGCAGGAAATGGTCGTAGAATTGGGCAAAAGCCACGATTATGTCCTCATCGACTGTCCGGCGGGCATCGAACTGGGCTTTCGCAATGCGATCGCCGCCGCCCAGGAAGCGATTATCGTCACGACCCCGGAAGTCGCTGCCGTCCGGGATGCCGACCGGGTGGTGGGGCTTGCTTGAAACCGAAAATATCAAGCGCATTCAACTGATCGTCAACCGCCTGCGACCGGAAATGATCCAGCTCAACGACATGCTCAGCGTTGAAGATATTCTGGATTTACTGGTTATTCCCTTGTTGGGCATTGTTCCCGACGACGAACGGGTCATTGTCGCCAGCAATCGCGGCGAACCATTGGTTCTCTCCGACAAGCCCTCCCTGCCAGCCATGGCCTTCAATAATATTGCCAAGCGACTGGAAGGCCGCGACATTCCCTTTTTGGATTTAATGGCCGCCCATGATAACTTGATTACGCGTCTGCGCCGTTTCTTTCGCTCTTAACTGGAAAAAACCCGGAAAAATTCTCCCTCTTGCGGTGAAATGCCATGATTATTGAACTGATCGAACGATTATTTCGCCGCGGCCACCCCACCAGCAGCCGCAGCGATGCCAAGCGCCGCCTGAAAGTGGTCATTGCCCACGACCGGGCCGGTTTATCCACAGAAATGATTGAAGCCATGCGGCGGGACATTATCGAGGTAGTCAGCCGCTATGTGGACATTGACCCCGAACAGATGGAATTTTCCCTGGAGAGCAACGATCGCATCACGGCCTTGATTGCCAACCTGCCCATTCGCCAGGTTAAAAGCACCGCCCCTTAATCTGCCTCGATGCCACCGCGTTCGCGCCCGGCGATCGCCATTAAACTAAAAGCAATTTGCCCTGGAGGTTTGCTCCCCTTGAAAGCCAATCCCTTACCCCTCATCCTGAGTTTAGCGACAGCGCCTTTCCTGCTCGGCCTGCTGGCCCTGGAAAGCCTTCTTCAAGCCGCCAACGATCTGGGCGACTCCAGTGAAGAAATTTTTCGCGGCGATCGCCTGCCCGTGCTGCACATTCCCACCCCGCCGCGTCAAAGCGCCCAAACGGACTAAAACCCCCGGAAGATAGAGACAGCCAACCCTCCTCTCTCTAAGGGTTAAGTTTATTAATTCTTAATTTAAATAGTGTTTTCTAAACGGTAAAACTTCTAGCCAATGCAGTATTAATTGAAAAGCTGACCGTAAAGCGCTTGCATATTGTTGTCCAGGCCAACCCTATGAGTTTCCTTCTGCAATCTAGTGAAACCGAGTCCAAACTCGTGACCGCCTCCGACCTATTTTTGCGCCATCGCCTTAGACAGGTAGAAGATCTGTGGGAATCAGTCCTCTACTCAGAATGCGGCCAAGAATTAGTCGATCTGCTAAAGCAGTTGCGGTCTCTTTCCTCTGCGGAAGGTCAAACCAACGAACTCTCGGCGGTTTCTGTTCCTGATTTGATCGAAAGCCTCGAACTGAATGCCGCCATTCGGGCCGCCCGCGCCTTTGCCCTCTACTTTCAGCTCATCAATATCGTCGAGCAGCACTACGAACAGCGCGACCAACAGCTTGCCCGCCGCAGCCTCCACCCCAAATCCCAACCCCGCACCAACGGCGATCGCCCCCCGGAACCCCTGGGCGCAGTGGGAGCCGAATGGCTGGAGAAAAGTTTCCTCGAAGAAAGTAATCGGCGGCAGCAGGGCAGCTTTAACTGGCTATTTCCCTATCTCAAGCGACTCAACGTCCCCCCCCCAAAAATCCAGGAACTCCTCGATCAACTAGATATCTGCCTCGTCTTTACGGCCCACCCGACAGAAATTGTCCGTCCCACCATCCGCAAAAAGCAGCGCCGCATTGCCCAGATCCTCCGCAAGCTCGATCGCGCCGAGGAAGCCGCCCAGTCCGTCGACCAAACCAGCTCCTGGGAAGTAGAAGCCGCCCAAGAACAGTTAATGGAAGAAATTCGGTTTTGGTGGCGCACCGACGAGCTACACCAGTTTAAACCCACCGTTTTGGACGAAGTAGACTATGCACTGCACTACTTCCAAGAAGTTTTATTTGACACCATGCCCCAACTGGGCCAGCGGTTGCAGCAGGCTTTGCAGGCGGTCTTTCCGAGACTAGAGCCACCTTCTAGCCGTTTCTGTCGCTTCGGTTCCTGGGTCGGGGCCGATCGCGATGGCAATCCCTCCGTCACGCCCCCGGTCACCTGGTCAACGGCCTGCTACCAGCGGGGCATCGTTCTCGACAAATACCTGTACGCGATCCGCCAATTAACCGAGGTGCTGAGCCTGTCCCTCCACTGGAGCAGCGTCATGCCAAACCTCCTGGATTCTCTAGAGCAAGACCGCCTGCAACTGCCGGAAGTCTATGACAAGCTAGCGATCCGCTACCGTCAAGAACCCTATCGCCTCAAGCTGGCCTACATTCAAAACGTCTGGAAAACACCAAAGAGCGCAACAGTCGGCTGTCTAACCTCCACGAACGCCAGTTAATCGCCCAGGGAACAGCCTATTTTTACCAGTCTGGGCAGGAATTTTTAGCCGAGCTACAGCTAATTCAGCGAAATCTTCAGGAAACGGGTCTGAGCTGTCGCGACCTAGATAATTTGGTCTGCCAGGTAGAATTTATGGATTCAATCTGACTCAACTTGATTTTCGTCAGGAATCCACCCGCCATTCCGATGCCATCCACGAGGTAACTGAATACCTGCAAATTCTGCCCAAACCCTACAACGAGCTATCGGAAACGGAGCGGGTAGATTGGCTGGTGGCGGAGCTAAAAACCCGCCGGCCCCTGATTCCCACGGAAATGCCCTTCTCGCCCCGTACCGGCGAAACCATCGACACCCTGCGGCTGTTGCGGCAATTGCAGCAGGAGTTTGGCACGGAGATTTGCCAGACCTACATCATTAGCATGACCAACCAGGTTAGCGATGTTCTGGAGGTTTTGTTGCTTGCCCAGGAAGCGGGCCTGTACGACCCCGCCACAGGAGCCAGTACGGTGCGGATTGTGCCCCTTTTTGAAACGGTGGATGACCTCAAACGCGCGCCCTCAGTGATGCAACGCCTGTTTGAGCTGCCTTTGTACCGGGCTTGTCTGGACGGCGGCTATGGGCGATCGCAGCTCCAGGGGGAAAACCCCTCCAGGGAAGAAAATCCGGTGCTACAGCCACTGAACTTGCAAGAGGTCATGTTGGGCTACTCGGACAGCAACAAAGATTCGGGCTTTCTCAGCAGCAACTGGGAGATTCATAAAGCCCAAAAAGCGCTGCAACGGGTAGCCGAGGTTTACGGCGTGATGTTGCGAATTTTCCACGGGCGCGGCGGTTCAGTGGGTCGAGGCGGGGGCCCGGCCTACGAAGCGATTTTGGCCCAGCCGACCCGGACAATTAATGGTCGCATCAAGATTACGGAACAGGGCGAGGTTTTGGCGTCTAAGTATTCCCTCCCGGAGCTGGCCCTCTACAACCTGGAAACCATCGCCACGGCGGTTATCCAATCCAGTTTGTTGGGGAGTGGATTTGATGACATCGTGCCCTGGAATGAAATTATGGAGGAGCTATCCGCCAAATCGCGAGCCGCTTACCGGGCATTAATTTATGAAGAGCCGGATTTTCTGGATTTCTTCTATTCCGTAACCCCCATCGCCGAAATCAGCCAGTTGCAGATCAGCTCCCGTCCGGCGCGACGTAAGCAGGGCCAGCGGGATCTAAGTGCGCTGCGGGCGATTCCCTGGGTGTTTAGCTGGACGCAGAGTCGCTTTTTGCTGCCGGCCTGGTACGGGGTAGGGACGGCTCTGCAATGGTTCCTTGATCAGGAGCCGGAGGAGAATTTAAAACTGTTGCGCTATTTCTACATTAAGTGGCCGTTCTTCAAAATGGCTATTTCTAAGGTGGAAATGACCCTGGCCAAGGTGGATTTGCAGATGGCGCACCACTACTACCAGGAGCTTGCCGATCCAGCCGATCGATCGCGCTTCGATCGCTTATTTGAGCAAATTGCCCAAGAGTTTCACCGCACGCGCCAGTTAGTGCTAGAGATTAGCGGGCAAAAACGCTTACTGGATGGGTTACCTGAATTGCAGCGATCGGTGCAGCTTCGTAACGGGACAATTGTTCCCCTGGGATTTTTGCAGGTTTCGCTGCTGAAACGCCTGCGTCAATATACTAAGCAAGAATCGGCCAGCTTAATCCACTTCCGCTACTCCAAAGAAGAACTGCTGCGGGGGGCATTGCTGACCATTAATGGCATTGCTGCCGGGATGCGGAATACGGGCTGATTAGCAGGGTTTGAGAATCGTAACGCCGTAGTGTTCGGGAGACAGGTAGCGACTGGCGAGCTGCTGCAACGCTTGGGCGCTAAACTGCTGAATCTGCCAGGGATAGGTGGCGGCTAGTTCCGCTTGGGCTAGGGTTTCATAGTAGCCGTACAGTCCGGCCAACTGGCTGGCGGTTTCCGTGGAGAAGGTGTAGTCATTGCAAAGCAAGCGCTGGGCGCGGGCCAGTTCCGCCGGAGCGATCGGCTGGGTTTGCACCTCCAAAAGGCGATCGCAAAGAATGGCTTCCACGGTTTCCAGCAGTTGTGGCTCCAGCCAGGCGGAGAGGGTAAACAAACTAGAATCCCGCTGGAGGGAAAAATCACAGCCAATATCGAGAACGAGTCCCTTCTCCTCGCGTAACTCCCGCACCAGTCGTGAAGAGCGCCCGCTTGCCAAGATTGCCGCCAGTAAATCCAAGCCAAAGGCATCGTGCAAACATTCCACCCCCGGCCCCACCCAGGCCAAGGTCAGCCGCGCCAGCTCCAAATTGGGGAGGTGCAACTGCTGTCGACGCACTTCCACCAAGGGCGGTTCCGCTTCCACCGTCCAAGGCGGGCATTGCGATCGCACTTTGAAATTGCTGAAAGCTGACTGCACCAACTCCAGCGCCGGCGCTTCCTCCACGCCCCCGACGATGGCCACCGTCATATTTTCCGGCTGGTAATGGGTTTGATGAAAACAGCGCATTTGTTGCGGGGTCAAAAACCGCAGGAGTTCTTCGTAGCCTAACACCGAGCGACCGTAGGGATGGCACTGGTAGATCAATTCCGAGAGAGCCTGAAAGCCGATCCAATCCGGGTCATCGTAGCAGGCACGCAACTCCTCCAGCACCACCTCCCGCTCCCGCTCAAATTCCGCTTCCGGCAGCGAGGGCCGCAGCAAAATGTCCGCTAGGTGAGGTAAGGTTTCTTCCAGATAGGGAGCAGCCGCGGTCAAAAAAAAGTGGGCGTAATCGTGGCTGGTAGCCGCATTGGTCGCGCCGCCCCGACTTTCAATCAGCTCGTCAAACCATCCTGTCTGCAAGCGCTCCGAGCCTTTGAAAATCATGTGCTCTAGAAAGTGAGCCATCCCCGCCCACTCGTTCGGTTCGGCGATCGCGCCAGCGCGTACCCAAACATCGGCCACGACCACGGGTGAAGCTGGGAGATACTGATGAATCACCGTCAGTCCGTTGGGAAGCCGCACTACCTTAGCGCTCAGGGAAGAAGAGTGAAGCGGTTCAGAGGAATATCGCAAGGTCAAGACAGGATAAGTTTCTCAATGGGAACTTACTGCCTGTTTTCTACGGAAAGAAATTCCGGCAGGGTCGGCAGTTTAGATTATGTTAGCGTGTTTTTTCCAAAATTCTAGTTTAGAGGTTAGGGCTAACCAAAAGAACTAGCTTTATATGTTCTAATAAAAATTCCCCTCGTCAGAGCGAAGAGGGGTTACCCAAAGAATTAGCCCGCCGCCAGGCCGTTTTACCTCAGTTTATGACCTGGAAATCCAGGAGGGTACTGGCGCGATTCGCTTGAAGTTTCCGGGTACAAGCCCGGTCTACTGCCACGATGCTGCTAGTTCCCATTGTCAATAGGCATAGATCAACAAACTTTATTG
>JAAUTE010000196.1 GCA_012031815.1 Chloroflexaceae bacterium | reverse complement strand
GCCTACTACGGTCAGGCTGGCCGGAGAATATTTAGGGATTATGGCCTGGGGATTTTTTCCGGCTTTGGGCTTTATCTTGTTGCGGGGAACGGTGGCTGGCCTATCGGCGACCCGTCCGGTTTTGGCGATCGCCTTGGGAGGCGTGGCCTTTAATATTGCGGGAAATTATGTTTTTGGCTTTGGCAAGCTGGGATTTCCGCGCTTGGAGCTGTCTGGACTAGCCTTGGCTAGTGTGCTGAGCCTTTGGGCCATGTTTATTACCCTATGGGTTTATATTCGACAAGAGCGATCGCTGCGAACTTACCGCTTGGCCGACCGGCTCTATCCCCCGCAACCGCGCCTGCTGGCAGAACTGTTGCAAATTGGCGGGCCGCTGGCGATGGCGATTTTGCTGGAGTACGGCTTATTTACAGTTGTGACTTATTTAATGGGAACGCTGGGAACAGAAGTGCTGGCCGCCCACCAAATCGTCCTACAAATCACCTATTTGCTGTTTATGGTTCCTTTAGGCATGTCCTTTGCCGCAATGGCCCGGACGGGACAGTGGTTGGGACGAGAAGACTGGGAAGGGGCACGGCGGGCCGGTTTTGTCAGTGTGGCCCTGGGGGCAAGCTTTATGGGACTGGCGGGAATTGTGCTGCTAATTCAGCCTCAGGCCGCGATCGCCCTCTTCCTCGACCTGAGCAATCCTGACAATAGCAGCGTATTACAATTAGCTCTGCCAATGCTGATTGTGGGAGCCGGGGCGCAAATTTTAGACGGCATTCAGAAAACGGCGGCAGGTGCACTCTATGGCCTTCAAGACACGCGCATTCCTCTGTTGCTGAGTTTTGTGGCTTTCTGGGGCGTGGGCTTAAGCAGTGGCTATTGGCTGGGGTTTGGTTTAGACTTCGGCGGCACGGGGCTGTGGCTGGGTCAATCCCTGGGAGTTGCGATCGCGGCGGTCATGTTTCTCTGGCGCTTCTCCCGGTTAACTGCCCGTCTTGGAAGAGGGATTGGGGGTTTCTGACCAGAGGAGCCTTGCTGAATCGGTATCTGGGAGTTTGACCTGGTTTCAGGCAAGGCAGATCACCCTTGAGTTGCCATGATTCACCCTTCATCTGCGGCAGTTCAACGGCGGTTATGTTCGAGAGAACCTTTCCAAAAAGCCATTTTCAGAATCTTGATTCAGTAATTACCCAAGTAAGCCGCCTTAGTGACTTAAAGCTGCCAGTTTTGTCCATCTCAGGATAAACCCAGACTTAACAGGCAAACTGGGAAAATTGAGATCAGTTGGAGAGAGGTAATTTCATGCCTAGAATTACGACACTACCCGACGTGCGAGGCATTGATGCCTCAACCACCGAAACCATCCTCGAAGCCCTGCAAAGTGCCGATATTCCCATCACCTACGCCTGCGGGGGCAATGCCTACTGTTCCACCTGCCGCATTACCGTTTTAAGTGGTATCGAACACTGCAGCGAACCAACGGAGGCGGAGAAAACCCTAATTGGGCGCTTAAAACTACCCGCCTACGTCCGTCTAGCCTGCCAAACGAAGATTTCCGGTGATATTTCCATTCGTCGGCTGGTTGTGGACTATGAGGACATTGATCTAATTGATAGTCAGTTTGCCACCGAGGCGACAGGCGTAGAACAATCCTTTGTCATGATTCAGGCAGCTATTCGAGGTGCGACCAATTTTGATGAGGTTAACTTCCCCTACGACATTCTCTACGTGATGAGCCGCTATTTTCAGCGAATGCAGCAAATTATTAGCTCCTACGGCGGTCGAATTAATAATTTTATGGGCGGTCGTTTTCTGGCGCTGTTTCCCGCAGACCAAGACGATGCGGCAGCAAGGGCGGTGTGGGCTGCCCTGGAGATGTTGACCTCCGTGGAAAACCTCAATGAATTTCTAGAGCAGTTGTCCTATCGCCCGCTCAACTTGAGTCTTGGCATTCATTCAGGCAGTGCGATCGCGGTTCCACTTAATCCTGGTCAGCCTAACGGTGATTTTTTACCCCTGGGCGACGTGACCAGTGTGGTCAGTCGGATTGAGAACTACAATGCGGCTCTCAATAGCCAACTGGCGATTTCTGAAGTGGTTTATGCAGCCGTCAAAGACCGAGTGGTGATACTTCGCACTGGTTCCATTGAGGTCTCTGCCAAAGGAACTCAAATGTCGGTTTATCAGGCGATCGCCATGAAAGGGGACGCCCCGGTGAAAGCGATCGCAACCGTTCCCGGCGAGGAAATGACCTTTAGCAAGCGCATCCTCAGTTTCATCCAAAAATTTCGTATCGGCATCTCTAAATAGCACGGGGGGATTGCCGGCTAGGGTATGGCGTTAGTTTTGGCAGCGATTTATCAATGCCAAAACTGCCAATTTCACCAGGAAATACGTTTCCCCAACCAGATTGAATTTGCCGATCCTGGCTGCCGCAACTGCTGCAATCCTTAACCAACCACTAAGCGATCGCCAAGGGTTGCAGTTCCCGTTCGAGCCACTGGTGATGGTGGCGATCGCAAATGTAGGGACGCACCGTAAACTTGGGCGGACAACTTTCATCCACATCAATGCGCAGGGCCGAATAGGGACGGTGAACGTCGGAGCCTTGACCGCCGCGACCGACATACAGTAAGGAACGAGCTACTTTCCGTTCTTCTTTATCGGGAAAGGTTTCCATGATGATGTCGGCATCGGGGCCGGAACGCTGGCGGCGCAAACTGTGGCCGCTCCCTCCACAAATAATCCAGTTGATATGAGCATCGGCGTGACCCGTATCCGTTGTCTGCAAATACTCCAGGCAGTGGGCGTGGCCCGATAGCACCAAATCCACGAGGGGACGCTTTTCCGGGATGTCTGCAATGGCCGCGGCGACGCGATCGAAGACCTCGCGAAGCTGATAGCGGACTTGCAGCGTTTGGGCCTGATCCCACTTGGTCGTCTCGGTGACGTAGGGAGGATGGTGGAAAAGACGACTCGCCCTCGCACCTCCCGATTGCGCCAGGAGGCAATCAAACGGCGCTCCAACCAGCCCAACTGCTCAAAATCGCTGGTACGTCCGTTGTCGGTGGTCAATTGCTTCTCAATGTCGTGGATACTTTCCTCAAGCTGATTCAGTTTGCCCTGGTTGTCATCAAGACGTTCCGCCTCTTCAGGATGGTTGGGATCGAGTGAGGCGGAGGCTTGCAGCAGTTGATTGAGCATGTCTTCTAGGGCTTGTTTGCGCCCTTCCATTTCCTGACGTAACGCTTCATTGGTAGCTGCGATCGCGGGCGGTTCTTTAAAGGTGTTGGTATCGAGGGCAAAGAAATCGATACCGCCGTAGCGAAAAGTGTAGTAACGGTTGGGCAGGCGGGTGAACTGGGCGGGCTGGTAGCGCAAGCAGCGGCCCGTATCGCTTAGGGCCGTGTAGTGGCGATCCAGGTGGGTTTCCAATTCCAGGCGTCCCAGCCCTTGCAAATAGTCGATAAACGCCTTGGCATAGGCTTGACCCGTGTAGGAACCGTGCCAGCCCACCCCTAAATCCAGCTTGGTTCGCAGCAGGTGGCGCAGGGGCCAGGTCATTTGGGCCAAAACCCCAACAATCTCGGCAAATTATAGTAATCGTGGTTCCCCAAGACGGGCAAAAAGGGAAAATTAAACAGCAGGCGATCGCAACTCAACCGTTCGGGACGGTCGCCGCCGACGAGGAACTCCCGGTAAGGCTCAATAAAATTACGGGGGTAATATTCGCTGGAGCCGACCTGATAGACCACATCCCCGGTATGCAGCAAAAACCGACTACGATCGCGATGTTGCAGCACCAGCTCCGCCACGCGCCGCTGGGGATGGCAGTCCGGGTGGGCCCCCGATCCCGTATCGCCAATCACCAGGAACGAAAAGCCCGAATCTCTGCGATCGCTAAACCCGTCGTCAATGACCAGGCGAGTCTGATCGATGGAGCGCTCAACAATACTGGTGTCTTGCCAGCGTACCCGCTGCTTCATTTTGTGGATCTTCTCAAGGGCCGGCGGGTCGGAGGTAAAATCCATTGCTTAGGGGGGTCAAGTCAGGGGTCGGCCCTCACAGAAGACAGCGGGTTTTACGAAAACCTTGCCAAAACGAGGGGGCAGCCGTCTTGATTATACTGACGTTTTCGGTGCTGCCGTCGTCTAACCCAAGACCAGTCACAGCGGAAAGACTCCGCGGTCAATCTAACTTTTTTCCCTGGGTCTGAAACGCAGTCTGAGAGGGGGTTTGAGGGGGAAAGCGCAGAAAATGCAGCAATGGTGGGAGAAGAATTTTACGAACTCCTTATCGCTTTGACAATACAAAAAAGGGACGCCCTCGCGCCCCAAAATTTTGCCGGTCGATCAGGTTCAGTTGGCAACTACTTCAGAGCGTCAATCGCATCTTGAACGGCCCGCTGTGCTTTGGTCGCCGCTTGTTCTAAGCCCGACTGCGCCGAATCGGAGGTATCTTCTGCGGCCCGTTGAGTCTGCTTGGATAGCTGGTTTAAATTTAAGGCTTCATTGGTGTCTTCCACCGTGCGTCGGGTTTCTTTGCCTGCGCGATCGAAGCCGGATTGAATGGCATCCGCCGTGTCTTCAGCGGCTCTTTGGGTTCCCTTGGCGGCGCGATCCAAGCCGGACTGAATGGCATCGGTGGTATTTTCTGCGCCTCGCTCCACTTGTTTCCCTGCTTTTTGGACGCCTTCCGCAGCGCTGTCTAAATTACTTTTGACTTTGGAGGTAAACCGTTTCTGGGGTTCCTTCGGGGGCAACTTGCGACCCTTCCCGTAAATTCCTGCCCAGATCGCGGAGATTTTCCCCTTTTTTCTCCACGGTGCGTTGAGTGTTGCCGCCCAGGCTGCCGCCCTGCTCAATGTAGTTTTCCTCGGCGTTTTCGATGAGCTGCCGGGTTTTAGTGCCGACATTGGCGTTGCGAGCGCGGGGATCGGTATCGCTATAAACGTTAATGCCGCCTTCTACGGGGTTATCAACGGCCGTTTCAGGGAGATCGGAGCGAACTTTACTAGCTGGCGTGCCAATGCGGGTTTCTGGCGCGGTTTTCGGCCCTAATTCTTTGGGGGCAACGGTGGGAGCGGGGCTGAGGGTGGGCGAACTGGTGGTTCTAGCCTGAGCGCCACTGCAAGCGCTGGAGACAAACACTAAAATTCCCGCCAGCAGTACGGCTAAGCTGCGTACCCACCGAAAGCGCTTTAGTGTCTGGGTTAGGGATTTAATCATGGCAATTTCTTCCTGCTTCTTTTAGTAACTACACTTTCCTCTCGTATTCTACCGATCACCCCGCCGGGGCTATCAGTACCCAGAGGGGGAGACGGGCGGCTAGGGGTTGGCTAGCGGTTAGAATTTGGCGAAACCTGTTCGCCCGCTCCTTGGATAAATTCCGAGGCTTTCTTAAAAGCTTCCGTGGTTTTTTCTAAAATGCCTTCGTCGGGATTGCTGCGATCGATGACGGGTTGGCGAGGCTCAGGGGTTGCGGGCAGTTTGTCGGCACGGATCAGGGGTAAATCGCGGGGATTGGTGCTTTCCGTGTCTCCTTCGTAGAGTAAGCCCGGATTTTCCTGCTCAACGTTGGGAACCACAGCGATCGCCGGAGCGCGGAGGAGGGCTTGGCCTTGTTTGAGGTTGGGGTCGGGGGATTGGCGATACTGGGTTAAACCGTCGCCGCTACCTTTGTAGGGATTGTTAGCGCCACCCATTTGGACAGGAGGATTGTTGGGACGCGCACCGCGAACATCGCCGCGATTGCAGGCAGTTCCCCAGGACAAAACTAAAAATAGCGCCGCGATCGTCAAAATCGGACGCCAGGAAAATTTTTTGAGCGGTGTAAACATAATTTCTTGCTCTCCTCGACTGTGCTTTGTTTGACAAATTCTGGCTCAGCTTACAGAGAAAATAGAGGGCTAGACCTCTAACGCAAGAAACATTCCTCTCGGTAGGGAAGGGCAAAAACTCCCTTAATCAATCGCCTCAAACCATCCCAGGGCAACCCCTAGCAAAATGATCGCTCCAAAGCCCAAACGATACCAGACAAACACCCAGGTTTTGCGGCGCTGCAAGAACCGAATCAACCAGGCGATCGCCAAATAGGAAAACACCGCCGAAGAAATCGTGCCAATCACCAGGGTCAGCGCCTGGCCTTCCCCCCCGCCTTGCTCAACAGCATCCTTAAGTTCTACTAAACCAGCCAGAGTAATGGCCGGAATGCCGAGAAGAAAGGAAAATCGGGCGGCAGTAGAACGCTCCAAACCCAGGAACAAGCCAGCAGTGAGGGTGGAGCCGGAACGAGACACTCCTGGAATCAGCGCCAGAGACTGAGCCACCCCCATTAACACCCCGTCCAGCCAGCCAATATCCTCAAAATTGCGCTTATGCTTGCCCAAAAACTCTGACAGCGCGAGCAACGAAGCCATGATAATCGAGGCGATCGCAATGGCGGCCATGCTCCGCAGGGGCCAGTTGTCGATGTCTGCAACCAAAACTTTTAAGAGCAGTCCCAAAAAAACAATGGGCAGGGTTCCTAGCAGAATGCCCATCGCTTGGCGGAAGTCCTGGGATTGGTAGTCGCCTTTACGAATCGCCCGCACCATCCCCCGGATGATTTGCGACAAATCCCCCCAAAAATACCAAATTACTGCAAAAATACTGCCAAGCTGGATAATAGCTGTAAAGGTTACCCCCGGATCGCCCCAACCCAAAAACACGGGAACCGCCTTCAGATGGGCCGTGCTGCTGATGGGCAAAAATTCCGTCAACCCTGTACCGCTCCCAACACCACCGCTTGCAGCCAGTTGAATCGCACCGGAACCCGACAACCTGCTCCGGCACCGCCTGGGCGATCGCGGTTACAGACGGCAGAGAATCAACGAGTCGAGGGGGAATCGCGGTGGCATGAAGGGCTGCGATGAACAAAACAATGCCTAAGCTCAAGAGAAAAGCACTAATTAGGGTAAATCCGGCTCTTTGTAACTTAATCATAGAAATTTTCGACTAGGGGAGTTGCTTTCAGGAACCAGTTCCTTGCCAAGGCAGACCGAACTTTATTCTATCGGTTCCCCTCCCTTGCCATCTTTTTTATCCCCCCCCAGGGGATAACTGAAAACTCGTGGTATAACTAAGAAGTAAAGATAAGTAAAGAATTTTCAGCCTTGCTAAATCCTACGCCATTTAACCCCATCGCTGCCAGACTTAATGGTTTACTCACTATTTGGGCCTGGCTGAACCGTCCCCCTTCCCTAGCCTGGCGGGTGTTCCTGGCGGCGGGATTTTTAGTCTCGGTTCCCGTGTTTGTCCAAGCGCCCTGGTGAGGTTCTGGCCCTGGGTGAGTTTACTCCTGACAGCAGGCTGGCTGGCGATCGCCTTACGGCTGCGTCGCCAACCCCAGACCTATTTATGGGGAGACTTATTGCTAGGGTTTTAGCTGGAGCTGGCTGGCTGGCTCCCTCTATTGGGGCTGGTTTCGCGCTGAACCCCTAGTTCACCT
>JAAUTE010000195.1 GCA_012031815.1 Chloroflexaceae bacterium | reverse complement strand
CCCGTGTTTGTCCAAGCGCCCCTGGTGAGGTTCTGGCCCTGGGTGAGTTTACTCCTGACAGCAGGCTGGCTGGCGATCGCCTTACGGCTGCGTCGCCAACCCCAGACCTATTTATGGGGAGACTTATTGCTAGGGTTTAGCTGGAGCTGGCTGGCTGGCTCCCTCTATTGGGGCTGGTTTCGCGCTGAACCCCTAGTTCACCTGCCCATTGAGGCGATCGGGCTGCCCCTAGCCCTGTGGGGGTTGCGTCGGGGTTGGGGCTTGGTGGGCAACTGTTTTTATCTGGGGTCGTTGGTAGGTACGGCGATTACGGACATTTATTTTTATTTAACGGACTTGATTCCCTTTTGGCGAGCGGTGATGCAAGTTCCTCCGCCAGAAAGTGCAGCTATCCTACACCAGGCGCTGGCAAAAATTCAATGCCTCTGGGGAATTAGTTGGGCAGTGGTGCTGGTGAATGTGTTGCTGGCCCTGGGGTTGGGCACACTACAAGAGCAGAAACTCCACTGGCAGGCGTTTAGTGGAGCCGTGTTAACCACCTTGGTGGTGGATGGACTGTTTTGGCTGGTGGCGTCTCTGGCTTAGCCGTTGCCGCCCTGAATTCAACCAGTGCTCTATCCCTGGCGAGACGTTTTAGCGCTAGAGGCGGTGATAGCCTACAGATGCTGATTATAGGAAGCCAAGCGTGGCATTTCAACTTCACACTCAGTTTTTTGTCCGATTGTGCAGTCTTGCCGCTGTGGTTTGTGGAATACTTTGCTGGGGAGGGTCAGGGCTAGTCGCCTGGGCAGAAAATCCGCCTCCGAACACCTCTCAAGTGCCAGCGCTCCCAGTTCTAGATGACGGGGCTTATCTGCCGGCACCCGCTTCCCAAATGCGGCTGGTGATTCGCCTGAGCCAGCGGCGGGTCTATGTGTATCAAGACAACCGCCCGGCTGTGAGCTATCCCGTTGCCGTTGGCAAAAAGGCTGGGAAACGCCCACTGGAACCTTTTGGGTTCGCGAAAAACTGGCTGACCCCGCTTGGGAACATCCCTGGACAGGAGAAATAATTCCCGCTGGGGCCCGTAATCCCCTAGGCCGCCATTGGATTGGGTTCTGGAGCGATGGCAGAAATGCGATCGGCTTCCACGGCACACCCAATGAAGAATTAGTGGGGCAGGCTGTTTCTCACGGCTGTATTCGCCTGAAAAATGCTGATATTGCCGCACTTTTTGAGATGGTTCCCGTGGGAACGCCCGTGATTGTTGAACGCTAGACTAGGGGTCTTTGAGGAAAATTTTAATGGCGGAGACGGTCTTAAGATTCTAAAATCTCTTTAGATTTAACGGGCGGGCAAGCCTTAAAGCCATGAAAAAAACGTTTTATTGGTTAACTTTTTACTATCGGGAGCTTTGTGGGGGCCACTGTTTATTTCCCTCCCTGCTAATGCTAATTGGGAAAAGACGACCTGGGGTATGACTCCAGTCCAGGTGCAGTCCGTTGCCCAAGAGGCAGTCCTTTCTCCACAACCCCCTTCCCAGGAAACTTCTAGCAGTTCTCAAACCCTGTTAACCGAGCGTTGGACGTTGGGAGAGTACCAATTCAACGTTCTTTACAATTTTCAAGGAAGCGCTCCTCAACTAAGCGAAATTGTCTTACAGCCCGTTGGCAACACGGAAGGGTTACTCACAGAACTCAATAGACATTTTGGCCCTCCAGCGCGAGAGGTGGGTGAGCTGCAAGCCAACAGCCGCAATCGCAGTTTTTCCCTGCTTGAACGCGACAACTTTGCGCGGCCCCAAAACTCAGCTTCCGGTAGCGCCACCACCAACCAGGAATTAGCGGCGCTGGTGGAGTGGAAAACCCCGACCAATCTTATTCAAATGACCCGTCAAAGCTCGGCCGAGGTAACCATTCGCGTCCTGCCGGCTAACTGAAGAACCCGCGCAAAATCCCCGTTTAATCTCAAAATCGAGATTCAAGGAGCGTTCCTAATCTCTCGGCTTTTGTCTGGGGATTAGAGGCTTTGTCCACCGCAGCTTCTCGACGGCTTTATCCAGGGGCGTGCCGGCGATCGCGTTGGTGTAGTTGCTCATGGTTTTAACCGCGATGCCTAAGATCACTGCCAATGCCTGTTCTGGGGAATAGCCCGCAGCCAAAAAGTCCCGCAATTGCGCCTCGACAATTTTGCCGCGATTGACAATCAAAGCCTTGGTAAATTCACGCAGTGCTTCCAGTTTTGGCGCTGCGATCGCCGTTCCTTGTCTGAGGGCTTCAACCTCCTCAGCGGTCATCCCGGCCATTTGGGAGAGTTTTGAATGCCAGGGAACGCAATACTCGCATTGATTCTCAAAATTGGCAGTTTGATAAACGACTTGACGTTCAATGGGAGATAGTGAGGTCGTCTCAAAGAGGGACCAAAGTTGGACATAGCCTGCGAGCAACGGAGGAGATTCGGCCATTACCCCCTCCAAGTTGGGAATCATGCCAAAACTCTGCCTGGCCTGCTTAAGGAATGGCTTAGCCGCCTCTGGCGCAGTTGATTCGCTGTGAATGGGAAACAGTACCATTTTTTCAAATCCCTGGGGAGTGTTTTGCAACCACGATAAAAAACTTTGAGCGCCCCTTCAAGGGGATACTTTTAGGTGGGTTAGGCACTTTTTAGTTGCAAATATGGAGCCATCAACCTCGCAAGACGCCCAATTTTTTCCCACTATCCGCCGGAACTCGTTGCCATGTTTGAGGATTGTCTCGGTTGTAAATGGACAATTGCTCTCTTGGCAGCCATTCGCTGCGGCACCCATCGCCCAAGCGCTTTGCTCAAGACCCAAATAGGACTGACGGGCAAAGTTCTCAATGACTGTTTGACGAGACTCATTCAGTATGGCATCCTCCAAAAAGTCTCCTACCCGGAAATTCCTCCCCGCGTCGAGTATCATCTGACGGCCTTTGGGCAAGAATTTGCCGAAATTCTCGATCGTCTGGCCACTCGACAACACCCCTGGCCAGGCGATCGCCCCCCTCCAACCGGGAGCAGCAGGAATAACCCCTCAAAGAACCTGGGCCCGCAACCAGGCGATGGGTAAATAGAGCATCTTTTTTGGCCCCGGCACGTAGGCCCGGCGGGTAAACACATCCCAGCCATTTTTCTCAATGCGATCCAGAATTCCTTGATAAAGCATCAGCGCCGCCCACACTGGCCAGCGTGAATCCTTACTGAGGGAGCGAATACCCTTTTCTGCCAGCAAATAATACTTTCTCGCCCGCTCAATTTGAAAGCTCATCAGCCCCATCCAGCGCTCATCAATGACGCCCTTGAGCAAATCGTCTTCCGTATAATCAAACAGCCGCAAATCTTCCAAGGGTAGATAAATCCGACCCCGTTGGGCATCCTCGCCCACATCTCGCAAAATATTGGTCAACTGATTGGCAATGCCTAGGGCGATCGCCTCTTCCTGGGGATTGTAGGGTTCTTGATGACCCCAGGGAGCCGTGTCGCGATCGGCAAACCCCAGCACGCTACTGGACATCAAACCCACTGTCCCCGCCACCCGGTAACAATAGAGCTTCAATTCCTCAAAGGTTTCGTAGCGGCTGCGATAGAGATCCATGCGCTGCCCTGCAATCATGTCCCGAAATGGCTGGATTTCCAGAGGAAACCGCTCTAGGGTATCTACCAGGGCCACATCGGGCCCGTCAACGGGCCGGCCTGCAAAGACCGATTCCAACTGTTCTTCCCAGCGATCCAGGGTTTCCGGGGTTGTCAACGGGGATTGGGGCCCGTCTACTAGTTCATCGGTTCGCCGACACCAAACATAAATTGCCCAGATGGCCTGACGTTTGGCAGGCGGCATCAGTAAGGTCCCCAGATAGAAGGTTTTGGAATACTTTGGCGGTAATCTGGCGGCAGTATTCGTAAGCCTCAGCCAGGGAGGCAAGGGGTTGGTGGAGTTGAGATTTAGGCAATTGCAGCATTCATCGCGTCGCAAAACGGGGTCAACAATGCGGGGCAGTACCAGATCGCTAGTCGCATCGCCAATGCACATCATCAATTTTCCCATCCTACCCCCCCATCTGAACAGCTAGTCCTGATTTATCTTGGGCCAATTAGGGAGTTGCGCTGGCAGCGATCGCCGCTGGCGGGGTGTTGGACGCTAACGACGGCCCTGGGGCATAATCTTGGGTGATTTTGGCAGCGGTTAGTTTGCCGGAGAGGACGGCCCCTTCCATGCTGCCCAGGTAGCGCTGCATCGTGTAATCGCCTGCGAGGTAAAAGTTGGCAATCGGCGATCGCTGATCGGGGCGGCAGGCCTGTCTGCCGGGGGTGGCTTTGTAGACCGAGCGCGGGGTTTTGACGACGTGGAATTTGCGCAATTGGGCGGGATTGTCGCCGGTAAAATGCTGGGGAAAAAGCTGTTGAAGTTCCTGGAGGGTGGCGGCCACGATTTCCTCATCGGATCTGGCGATCCAGTCCTGGGCGGGGGCCAGCACCAGTTCCAGCATGGAGGTGTCGCTGGCATAGGCGCGGCAGGTATTGCTCATGTCGGCGTAAACGCTGAGCAAATCGGAGCGGGAGAACAACAGATGGTCAATATCGGTGAGTTTGCGATCGAACCACAGGTGCAGATTAATTACGGGTACACCTTCGAGTCCATCCAGTTTCTGGAAATAGTCGAGTTGACGCCAGGGCTGGGGCAGCAGGGTTTTTAGGGGATCGACGGGGAGGGCGGAAACGTAAATATCGGCGGTGAATTCCTCGTCGGGCTGGCCGTCTAAACTCCGCAGCAGGAAGCTGGCCACCGAGCCATCTTCCCGAAGTTGAATGGTTTTGAGGGGGGCATTTAAGCGCACCTTACCGCCTCTGGCTTCAATGTAGTCCACCAGGGGCTGACAGAGCCGTTCCGTAGGAGAACCGTCGAGAAAAGCCATTTTCGAGCCGTTTTTCTCCTGGAGGAAGCGGTTGAGGGCGGTCAGCAAAATGGTCGCCGAGATTTCGTTCGGGTTAATAAAATTGAGGGCCTTGGACATGGCAATAAAGACTTCTTTCTCGACGCGGGGGGGAATGTTCTGGCGCTGGAGCCACTCTGACCAACTGTAGCGATCCATTTCCTCCACGTAGCTTTGCCCGCGAATCATGGCCGGAATTAGCCCCAAGCCAAAGCGAATTTTTTTCTTCCCAGGTGAGCAGGTCGTTATTGCTCAAAATGGCGACGACACCGTTAATAGGTGCAGGAATATCGGGAAAATCGAACCGAGAATAGGTGCCTGGGGTCTGGGGCTGGTTGAAGATCATGGTGTGTTCTTTCCACTGGAGCCTGTCTTCAATGCCCAATTCCCGGAAAAGCTGGAGCATGTTGGGGTAGGCCCCAAAGAAAATGTGCAGGCCCGTTTCGTACCAGTCTCCGTCTGCATCTTTCCAAGCAGCGACCTTGCCGCCCAATACGTCCCGACGTTCCAAGACCATCGGCTCGTGTCCCGCATCCACTAGATATTTCGCGCAGGACAGTCCTGCTAAACCCGCTCCGGCGATCGCAACTCGCATTTAAACCTTTTGGTGTTTGTTATCTAAGGGTTACGAGCCCCTCATTATACTTTGCATTTCGTAACAGAGGCTAGGCGCGATCTCCTTAGCCAAGGCTTAGGGTAAAACTGAATCAGCCTGGTTCAAGGGGCTTTTGCGCCAGTAAATAGGCGAAATCTGCCTTTAAACTCATCGCCGTGGAACATGGAAATGGTAATATCACGTCCATGCTCTAGAATCATGCTGTCAAGAATCGCGATCGCTCCTGGCCCCTCCCTAGCGTTGCCGCTCCTGACTAAATTGTATTAAAAAACAAGTAGCAGCAATCCTAACTTAATGGACAGGAGAATCCCCACCAACATGGATATTCGCGTATCGAAGACCTCCCCGGTAGATTGGACGGGAGAAGCGCTGGCCCTAGGGCTATTTGAAGGCGAAACCGAGCTTTCTGGAGAATTGGCTGATTTAGATGCCAGGTTACAAGGCGTTTTGAGCGAGCTGATCGCGGAAGAAAAGTTTGAAGGCAAAGCTGACTCCCTGGCGACCACGCGCATTGGCGGCAATAGTCCGGTTCGTAAGTTGCTGGCGGTCGGTTTGGGTAAGGCCGAAGATTTACAACCTAATACCCTGCGTTCTGCCGCCGCCGCGATCGCCCGCAGTGCCAAAGCCATGAAAGTGAAGACCCTGGCGATCAGTTTGCCCGTGGCTGGAGACGATCTGTTTCACAGCGTTCAGGCGATCGCCGAAGGAGCGATTTTGGCCCTGCACCGGGACGCTCGTTTTAAGTCTGAGGACAAAGAGGCGGAAAACCAGATAGAAATTCTGGAATTGCTGGGATTTGAGGGACAGGAGGCGGCTATTACCCGCGCGGAGCAACTCTGTTCGGGAACCATCCTGGCCCGGGAATTAGTGGCAGCACCGGCCAATAGCGCGACGCCCATCGCCCTGGCAGCAATCGCCGCGGAAATTGCCGCTGAATATGGGCTAGAAGCGGAGATTTTGGACGGGGAAGCCTGCGAAAAACTGGGCATGGGTGCCTTTCTGGGGGTGGCCCAGGCGTCGGAAATTCCCCCCCGTTTCATCCACCTCACCTACAAACCCACCGGTACCCCTAAGCGCAAGGTGGCCATCGTTGGTAAGGGCTTGACCTTCGATTCCGGCGGTTTAAACATCAAAGGGGCGGGTAGCGGCATCGAAACCATGAAAATGGACATGGGCGGTGGGGCCGCAACCCTCGGTGCAGCTAAGGCGATCGCGCAATTGAAACCGGAGGTGGAAGTCCATTTCATCAGTGCCGTCACGGAAAACATGATCAGCGGTCGAGCCATGCACCCAGGGGATATTCTCACGGCTTCTAACGGCAAAACCATTGAGGTCAACAACACCGACGCCGAAGGCCGCCTGACCCTGGCCGATGCCCTGGTCTTTGCGGAAAAATTGGGCGTGGAGGCGATCGTGGATTTGGCGACCCTGACGGGGGCTTGCGTGGTGGCCCTGGGGGACAATATTGGCGGCTTGTGGAGTACCCATGAGGAGCTAGCGGCGGAAATCAAAGCAGCAGCAGCATTAGCCGGAGAAAAATTCTGGCAAATGCCCCTGGAGGAGAAATATTTTGAGGGCTTAAAGTCCCCCATTGCTGACATGAAAAACACCGGGCCGCGAGCCGGTGGCTCCATTACCGCCGCGTTATTTTTGAAGCAGTTTGTCAAAGAAACCCCTTGGGTACATCTGGACATTGCGGGGCCCGTGTGGGCCGATCGCGCCAGCGGGGTCAACAATGAAGGCGCAACGGGATTTCCGGTGAGAACCCTGGTGAATTGGGTCTTAAATTGCGGCGCTTAAGTTTATGCCAGGCCGATCTCAGTTTCTGCGATCGGCCTAACAGATTTATGGCACGGAAGTCAGGGTTTTGGGGGAGGGGGAACTGGCTTCGGCACTGTCAGCCTCGGAGGGCGGAACCACTTGCCAGAACTGACCCAAATAGCGCTCCCAATCCGTCAGGATGGCTCG
>JAAUTE010000194.1 GCA_012031815.1 Chloroflexaceae bacterium | reverse complement strand
GGCCTACCCGACGCCGTCGCTGGATGTACCGTCAACCGCTTATGTTCATCAGGGTTACAAGCGATCGCCATGGCCAGTCAGGCGATCGCCGCAGGAATCACGATTGTCGTGATGGCTCTGGTTACAGTGGCCATTTCTCGATTTAGCGATCGCTCCCGGCAACGCAAAGCCTTTTTGCTGGCCAGGGAAGCTGCCGACGGAAACCAGCCCATTTCCGCCCGGCTAGACCGGCGTAAAGAGCGAAGCTTTACCGAAATTCAGTACCACTTGCTGCAAGTCGCCCAACTGGGAATTTGGTTTGGGGGAAGTTTGTTTATTTTGGGGTTATTTCCCCATACCAGTGGGATTCAAGCCTGGATACTCCGTAGTTTGCGGATTCCTTTTCGTTTGGTCTTGGTAGGACTGCTTACCTATTTTGTCATTCGTTTGAGCTACGCAGCTATAGATCGCTCTAGTGCCATTCTTGCCAGTAACTATCACCTGGGCGAGTATGAGTCGGATCGACGGTTACAGTTGCGGATTTCTACAGTTTCTGGCGTCGCTAAGGGCGCGATCACAGCCGGTTTAATCGTTGTCGGTTTAGTGGGCGGACTGGCCGCCGTGGGCATCGATATCGGGCCGCTGCTGGCCGGGGCTGGAATTGTGGGGTTAGCCATTTCCTTTGCCTCTCAGAACCTGATTAAAGATGCTCTCAATGGCTTTTTAATTATTTTGGAAGACCAGTATGCGATCGGCGACGTAATTGCAGTGGGCGAGGTGGCTGGCTTCGTGGAGAATCTCAATCTCCGCATTACCCAATTAAGAGACGCGGAAGGTCGCTTAATTACCATTCCCAACAGTGAAATTAGAACCGTTGCTAATCTTTCCAGCAAATGGTCAAGAGCCGATTTAAATATCCCCGTCGCCTATCAAACAAACATTGATTTTGCCCTGGGGATTCTCAAACAAGTTGCTGAACAAATGGACAGCGAAGCCCAATGGCAGGAGTACATTATTGAACCGCCAACGGTGTTAGGGGTAGAAAGTTTTGGGGATTGGGGATTAGTCATTAAAGTCTGGATCAAAACCCAGCCCCTCAAACAGTGGGATGTGGCTAGGGAATTTCGCCGCCGCGTCCAAGTGTCCTTTACCGAAGCCGGAATTCCTCTGCCTCTACCCCATCAATTTGCTTTCGATCGCACCAGCTCACCCGATAACAGGGTTTTTGAAAGAGAAGATGGTCACGATAGGCGACCACAAGGCTAAACGCTTCAAAACCCCTAGGCGATCGCCGCCTTCAAACCTTAACCGTCCGAAGAACTGCCGCCATCAATCAAGTAACGCCGATAGAGCAGGTAGAGAATTATTGCCAGAACTGCCACGCTCAGCACCGCAGCCACTAACTTTAAAACCGTATTCAGCAAAGAAATGCCAAACACAATCGCCACCGCCGCGATCGCCACCTGGCCTGCGGCTGGCAAACCCTTAAACCAGTCCCAAAAGGACATTGCCCATGGCGATCGCAGTGGAACTACTTCCGGGGAAGAAGCTACGGCGCGGGGCGTTTGATTCGGATCGTCAGGAACACTCATAACGTTTTGCTCAACCAACCAAGACAACAATAAAATAAACCCTAAAATTCATCACAGCAGCGAGTAATGCCGCAAATCCCTGAATATCAGGAGCAAACTGCAACCCTCAATTAAGTGTCATATCCAAACCGAGCCGCAGACTTTAACTTCCCCTACACTAGTAACTGCTTCTAGCTCTTGGCAGAGCGCCGAACAGCGTAGCACACAAGGCACTCCTTTTCGAAAATCTCCGCTGCCAACGCAGTCATCTTTATAAATTCTAAATGGCAACTTACCCCATGGCGATCGCCAACTCTTATCGCAGCCTCCTGCTTTCCACCTTAACGCTACTGTGGTTAGCAACCGCGAGAGCCGGCGCTCAATCCCTCGAACTCAGCAGCCGCCTGCCCCGCGATCCCCTGACGGTTCAAGGCCAATCCGGTGGTATCGTAGACAGCAAAGACTGCGGCTACATTGCCCCCGCCCCCAACCAAGTCCTCACCCTCACCAGCCGCCTCGATTACCTCCGCTTGAGCCTGCAAAGCACCGGCGGTCAACCCACGCTCCTCGTGGAAGGGCCGGGCGGTCGTTTTGCAGCATGGCCTATAGCCTCTCTGGCAGTAACCCTCAAATCTCCGGCGTCTGGCTTCCCGGCCGCTATGCCATCTACGTTGGCGATCGCAGCGGCGATCGGCATAGCTTCACACTGGTGATCTCCCAACAGCAGTAAATAGACCTAATCCTCGACCCCAGGCCTGAAACCTCCACCGCCTCAACATCAATGGTGCCAGGGGGCGCTAAACGAACAAACTTACCGCCTTGAACCGATAGAGACTCCCCACAACTGGGACAGCCACAGGGAACGCCATTAAATCCAGTAAACTCATAGCCACACACCGGACAATCCCCTTCAACCAAATTGCGCTGAAGCCACCACCGCAGTCCCCACCAGCCCAACAGGGGAACAATCAGCAACACAGCGAAAACTACCAATAATCCATTAATCAGCCAGCCCAAACCCGCCGACACCAACAACAAAGCGACGAGAACCAGCAATCCACAACTTAGCCCAGAATCCTGGAACCGCAAAAGCCGATAGTAGTTTTGGTTCACAACTATTTCCCGCAGAGATCCCTACTGTCACTAACTCCATCCTAATTGTAGATTAACGACAAACTTCAGCATCTCCCTCTGCCAACAACAACAGACGTTCTAGCAGCGCATCCAGCAGCGCCTTGATGCTTAAGGACAGAAAGCCTCTTATCCTTGATTTTTTCCCGAAAGCGTGCCCAGACCATTGCGATAACCCTGTTCAGCAGCGAGCGGCAGGGGCGGCACAGCAATTATTGACTGACTGAGCACGTCCGGGTTGAAACGATAGCCAACATTACGGACGGTCTGCACAATACTCGGCTGTCTGGGGTCAATTTCTATTTTCTTACGTAGGGAGAGGACGTGGGTGTCAATAGTGCGGGGATTATCAATGGCATCTGGCCAGGCCCGGCGGAGCAATTCTGAGCGAGATAAAGGCGCGCCCTGGGCCTGCACCAGAACATAAAGCAAACTAAATTCCTGGGGTGTCAGCTCCATATACTGCCCCTGATAGCGGACTCGCCGCTGCACCAGATCGATTTCCAAAGGCCCGCACACAAGTTGTAGCGGTGCATCCACAACCCGATTGCGTCGTCCCAACGCCTCTACGCGAGCCAAAAATTCCTGCATCCCAAAAGGCTTGGTCAAATAGTCGTCCGCACCCGCCCGCAAACCGTTGACAATATCTTTCTCCCCAACCCGCGCCGATAACATCAAAATTAGGGATTGGCGCTGCTGATAAAGCCAATGACACAATTCCACACCATCGCCATCGGGTAAATCTGAGTCTACTACCACTAAAGCCGGTTGGCGGCGCTCAAAGGACAATTTCGCCTGCTTAAGGCTAGCAATTTGCTGCACTTGATATCCCACTTGCTGTAGGTGCCAGCCCAACAGCGATCGCAAATGAGGGTTGCCTTCAACAACAGCAATATCGACTAGCACCACCTTTACAAACTGCCTTAGCGAAAACGTCTGCAATACAGGCTAACAAAGCCGCTGTTAGGGCGCTGTAACCATCGCTACGGCAACGGCCCGCCCCAAAAATCCCTGCCGACCTAAAGTTAAAACGTTCCCAAAACAACCGACAAGGGACAGGTTTTGCCGATCCCCTGGTAAAAGAGGCTTCTGTCCGCAGCGGCTCCCTAGAATTTCCCCGAACTCGCTAAAATAAACTTAATCAAAGCTTAAGCACTAACCAGGCTTTTTGTTTTGTTGGCTGGAAATTTTCGCTCTTTGCCAAAACCATGCTTCAAGACACCCAAACAATCCGCTATTACCAGCGATTGACTGATGCTTTAGTCGAACTATGGCATAGAGGCAATCGCTACGAGGAGATTCGGCTCTACCTAGACGGCTATCTGGCCTGCCTGAGGCATAGCAACATCCTTGAACCCTATCTTATCCATCGCCTTGAGGAAGAAACGTTCCGCTTTCTTCGCGATCCCTCCAGCTTTGAACTATCTATGCCACAAACTGAATTAGACTACAGCTAGCATGCAACTAAAACCCGTGTTTTGAGATTAGGATTAGCTAAAAAAACGCACCCCTAAATTAATAAGGGCGCATTCCGACTTCTCATGGATGGGATGAATTTAGGATGCCAGAGCGACTTGAACCATCTTTTCTAACTCTTGGCTCTGGTAAAGTTCGACCATAATATCCGAACCGCCAATAAACTCTCCGTTTAAGTAAACCTGAGGAATCGTTGGCCACTTGGAGTATTCCTTGATCCCTTGACGAATTTCCTCATCAGCCAGGATATCGATAGTTTCGTAGGGAACGCCGAGAAGATTAAGAATTTGAACGACGTTGTTAGAAAAGCCACACTGGGGCATCATCTTCGAGCCTTTCATGAAGACAACAATCGGGGTGCTGTCAATGATTTCTTGGATTCTAGCCTTTACTTCTGGTTTCATGATCTGGGGAAGGGATTAAAGTCCGGGTTAACAACTAAGCTAAAAGATAGCGTTAAGAATGGGAGTGGCAGCTGCAACCGAATTTGGCAGCAGTTTGTATCTTATTGTGCAGATTGTACTGCTGATTGCCAAGCGTCGGGGGTATAGGTTCTCAGGGCAAGAGCGTGCAACACTTGGGTATCAAAAACTGCTTGGAGCGCGCCATAAACCATTTGGTGTTGCTTGACTTTGCTCTGTCCAGCAAATGCTTCAGAGATTACTATAGCCTCTAAATGTTCGCCATCTCCTTGAGGGTCTCTGACGGTAACCTGAGCATCGGGTAGTTTGTCCTGAATTAGTGCTTCTACATCTCGGCTGTTAATCATTGCGCCTCCTCAAGATAACAAAGTGCTAGCGATGGGAATGTTTCTATTGTGTCCTATTTTTTCCGAGCTGATTTTTAAAAGACTCTAAACTTACTTCTCTCTGAAGAGCGATGGGAAATGAAGCCGCTCTGAAGTGTTAGCCGCAAAAACTAGCCCTAGTTGCTGGAGGTGCTATACGGCGCATCTACAAAGCCAATTTCATAAAGTTGTTGATAAGCTTTACGACCAAGTTCGCTAGTGGGATTTTGGGAGCGAATCACCTGAATGAGCAGGGGAACTGATAATTCGGCTTGATTTTGGGCGCGGTGCACCAGGGCAAGGTTGTAGGTGGCTTCGTCGCGCATTTGCCCCGTTTGAGCTGCATTACGTCTTTGAGCTTCAAAAATACGGTTTTCAATACCAGAAAAGCTATTGGCCAGTTGTAAATAGAAGTTAGTGAGCTGGTTAAAAATTTGACGTGCTTTCTGAAGTTTCTCTGCCGCGATCACATACTGCTCAGCCTCAATGGCTTGCTCTGCTTCGGTGAGTAGCCGCTGGCCTCCCTGCAAGCTCAATAGGCTGTCGGACTGGGATAGAGGACGGACAATATTGGGGTCAGTAACATCTTCGACTTCGCCGTTGGGTGCTGGCGCTGGCGCTGGCGCTGGTACCTGAGAGCTAACTGGTTCCGCGGTCAGGGCTACCGCCAATGGCAAAAAGGCAAAGCTGGCCAGGCGAAAGCAGTGAGATATTACGTGCAGCATAGCAGACGTTTTCCGGTTGAGCAGGGGGAAATGATCTCGTTGGAGACTCTGGACATTTTAGCATCTGACTTTTCCCGATGGGGGAGACAGTCTTAGTAAATTAATCATTAACGGCTTGGGCTTTTATCAAGACGCTGATTATAAAATGCTCTGGGCTTTAGCGAAATTGATCTCTTTGACTGCTCTCACGCCGCTCAAGTTGCTGCTGAATTTGATATTGTAAAATTTCTTGTTGAGTGGGTTTGGGAGGGCGGCGGTTTCTGAGATGCAATTCTCGGCTGGGCAAAAATAATAACTCGGTCTTAATTTTCACGGTTCCAAAACTGTCGTTTATGGCATTGATCGTTCCCAAATCGGCGTATTCGTCGCTAATTGTTAAAGGTAATTCTGAGGGTAAGTTTGTGAATCCTGCGGGCGTGTTCTCAAAACTTTCCGCTAGCTCTAAGACGTAGAAGTCACGGCGCTTATTTCCTTCGGCGGCCAGCAAAAACTGCGATCGCCACCGATAATCAAGACTCGACTTGGGCCGAATGCTTCCGTTGACTGACCAATAAAGTCCGGCTGGTCGCGTCGAGAAGAGCCTGCTCGCAGTCCAGGTGACACGAGTCCTGGGGCAGCTAGCCGCTGTCGGCGAGAGACAGAAGGGGGAGAAGCTTCAAATTGATAAACATTTACATAAATGTCGGACAAATCGACTTGGGGCAAAATCTCAATGTTCGTCGCGCTGCCAGCGCCTTCACTACCATTAAGCTGCAAGCTGTTAAACGACCCAAGCAAATCAGCCAGGGCAACTGTGGTACGTTCGTTGTCCGGGGCGCGGGTAAATTCCTCTACGCTCACGGGGGAAAGATTGTTCAGCGATGGGATTGAGAGTCCGGCAAGCTCGCTGGTGGCGGCTAAGTCTAAAGACAAACCGGGGTCTTCTGCGCTCTCGGAATCAATGAAGAGGGGAAGGGTCAGGCTATAGCCTAAGGGTCGCTGCATCGGCGGCGTTGGGTTCGGCAACCAGGACAGTGATGGCGGCACTGAAGCTAGCAATAGCCATGAGTCGGAGCAAAAGGGGTTTCATTATGGATTTGGTGGAAGGGGGGACAGGGGGGATAATTAAGGCTGCGAATCCGGTAAGGGAACCTTCCTGCGATCGCCCAAACTGAGGGTTTAAATGCACGTATTTATCCAGTTATCAATAAAGGAGCGCTGAGGAGGCTGCGGGCCAGCGGAACCCAGTTAACGCTTTGGAAGCATATTACCCAGCCACCACCTACGAGCGCAAGTAGTATTGATAGTTTAACAGCTCATTGGGCAGCAAACCACCGAGAAAATACGGAAAAAGAATTGTTTGCCAGGGAAACCTGTCTGGGTACGACAACTGCAACGGGCTTGAGGGACTAGGCTTTAGCAGCCTCTTCTAATTGCTGTGCGACCAACTCCGCTAGACCAGCGGCCGCCCCTGCCGGCGGCAAACCTGGCGTAAACGCCGTTGGATCGCTTGTAGTCGCCCCGGATTTCTTAAGTAGTCAAGCACCAGCTCAGCAATGTTGGGAGCTTGAAGTTGTCCCTTGATTTCGGGAACGATCGCCTCTCCGACCCAAATATTGGGCCAGGCAAACAGGCGACCCTGCCGCAGGACGAAGGCGTTAATGGCTTTGGCAGCTAGGGAGCCGAACAGGGGCGATCGCGCCAGTAAACCGGGAAGTCCATCCCAAGCGCGCATGGCATCTAACTGTTGGGTCGGTAGCAGCACCAGCATGGGCACACCCAGGTAGGCAAGCTGCGCGGTATTAGCTCCCACGGTCGTAATACAGAGGCGGCAGCGAGCGAGCCATTCGTGGGCAGGAAAGGCGACCAGTAGCTCAATGGCCGTGCCGTTGGGGGTTTCCAGGTAGGGAAGTTGGGGCGGTTCCGGGATCACTAAACGTCCAGGGACGCCCCCCACGGAGGTTAGCAGGGGGTTGTGCTG
>JAAUTE010000193.1 GCA_012031815.1 Chloroflexaceae bacterium | reverse complement strand
CCTTATACTCAGAGACGACTGCGTCGTTCAAGGCGAAAATTGAGCTATGAAGGAGAACAGCCGAGCTTGGCTCTCAAAACCTGGCTAGTCGCCCTAACGCTGCTAGTAATGCCTTTAGCCGCCTGTGCGGGAGGTGGCCAGACCAGTAACTCGAATCCAGCTAATAGCCGCCTGGAAATTGTCAAAAATCGCGGCTCCCTGATTTGTGGTGTCAATGGTCAACTGCCTGGATTCAGTTTTGTTGATGAAAATGACGATTATTCGGGAATTGACGCCGACTTGTGCCGGGCGATCGCGGCGGCGTTGTTTGATGACCCAGGCAAGGTAGAATTTCGTCCTCTCAGCGCCCAGGAGCGCTTTACGGCGGTTCAAACGGGCGAAGTTGATGTCCTTAATCGCAATACAACCTGGACAATTAGCCGGGATACCTCGGTGGGGTTGGAGTTGGGGCCAACAATTTTTATGACGGTCAGGGGATTCTGGTGTCCCAAGCCAGCGGTATCAAGACCTTGGAAGGGTTGGCGGGAAAAACCATCTGCGTTAAGGTCGGAACCACCACAGAATTGAATCTAGCTGACCAAATGCGGAAGCGCGCCATTGAATACCTGCCCATTGCCATTGAAGATGACGACGCCCTGTTTATTGCCTATGCGGAGGGGCGCTGTGAAGCGGTGAGTGCCGATCGCTCGCAGTTAGTGGCACAACGGGCAAAATTACCCAAACCGGAGGGACATGTCCTTTTAGACACAGTTTTATCGAAGGAACCGCTCTCAATTGCGGTGGCCAATGGCGATGCACCCTGGTATGACGCGGTGAAGTGGATTGCCTACGCCCTCATTCAAGGGGAAGAATTTGGGATTTCCTCGGAGAATATTGACAGTTTCCAGACCACTGAAGATCCGGAAATCCGCCGTTTTCTAGGCTTGGAAGGAAATTTAGGCGAAGATATGGGTTTACCCAGCGATTTTGCCGCCCGCGTTATCCGTCACGTTGGTAATTACGGGGAAATTTATGATCGCAATATTGGCGAACCTTTTAACCTAGAGCCGGGGCCCAATCAGCTCTGGACAGAGGGAGGCTTACTCTATTCACCGCCGTTTCGCTAGTATCTAGCTTTAAATCGCGGCTAGTCCGCTAAAATACGATGTCTGAACATACGGTTCCCCTGTGGAGAGACCGTCGCGTCCGAGAAATTGCTCTTCAGGCGATGGCGCTTTTAGGGGTAATAGGGGTGCTGCTGGTTCTAATTCACAATTTAAGGTTTAATTTAGGGAGATTGGGGCTAAAGTTCGGGTTTGATTTCCTGGAGCGTCCCGCGTCCTTTGCCATTGGCGATACTGCAATTTCCTTTAGTCCTACTGATTCCTACCGTAGAGCGCTGTGGGTGGGATTGCTCAATACGCTGCGGGTGATGGTACTAGGAATTGTCCTGGCGACAATACTCGGTATTTTGGCGGGAATCTCGCGAATTTCAAGTAATTGGCTGGTTGGGCAGGTGGCGGCAGTCTATGTCCAGGTGTTTCGCAACACGCCTCTATTGTTACAGCTTTTTTTCTGGTATTTTGCGGTTTTTCTGAAGCTTCCCCGTCTCGAAAACCGGCTAGTGCTTCCAGGCGGCATTTATCTCAGTAAGCGGGGATTGGACTTGCCCTGGCCTGCGCTCAATTGGCGAACGGCGATCGCGCTTCTGGTAATTTTGGCAAGTATTGGGGGAGTAATTGCTCTGTGGCGCTGGCAACTCCGCTCTAGCGATCCGGAAATTGTTGGTCGGCGATCGCCCTGGCTGTTGGGATTGGGTTTGCTGGCTTTAGGGGCGTTAGTGTTGGGTTTGGATTGGGAGATACCGGAATTTAAGGCAGAAACTTCTAATATTGTCGGTGGAATCAACCTTTCTCCAGAATTTGCGACTCTGCTCGTTGGTTTAACCGTTTACACGGGAGCATTTATTGCTGAAGTGGTGCGGGCCGGCATTCAATCTGTCCCCAAGGGTCAGTGGGAAGCGGCCAATGCCCTGGGTTTGCCGTCTGGATTGGTGATGCGGTTAGTCGTTTTTCCTCAAGCGTTACGGGTGATGATTCCGCCCCTAACCAGCGAATATCTCAATTTAGCTAAAAATTCTAGTCTCGCCATTGCGATCGGCTACAGCGATATCTATGCCATTGCCAGCACTACCGCCAATCAAACGGGGCGATCGCTAGAAATGTTACTGACAGTTATGGCGGCCTATTTGACGATTAATTTGCTCATTTCCCTCACCATGAACCGCATTAACCGCTCCGTACAAATCAAAGAACGATAGGTTGCGATCGCCAATGCTTATTTCTTAAGGGAATATTCTTGCTGAATTTCTTGCAAGGCTTTGTCTAGGGCCGATAAATGTAGCCAACCAACGAAGCCGCCCCAAAGATAATCTCCTCTGGGAGAAGCTAAAAAAACATGGGCTACACCCCAAGGATTTCGCCAAAAAAGAATTGTACTGCCATCGTTAAGCGTAAAAAGAGGTTTGGCTTTACTAAAATCTTTTTGATGGGCATCGGTCATGCCTGGAATAGACTCTAAGTAGTGAATAATTTTGTCGGTTTTGGTTAACTCTGTTGTTTCAGGAACAGTAGGAGCGAGCCAAAATTCACGAATAGCGGCTTCTACGCGAGGGTGGTTGCGTAATGCCGGGTGAGCAATGCCCGGCAAACACCGAAAATGGCAGTTCCGCACCCTAGTTGAACCGAGATTAATCATGCCATCTCCCCCGCCATCTAAATTCCCCGCGATCGCCAATGTAGGAATAACCGCTGCAATTTCTTGGGCGATCGCCTTGCGGCTTCTGCTCAAATCGCTAGAAATACCGATACCAAGATTTAAAGGATCGATAATTCTGGCTAAACTCGCACCGCCCAAGGGCGAGCCAATCAAAACCAAAGAATGCACTAACGAATGCCATTCGGGATGGCGATGGAGGACTTCCAAACAAATCAGCCCTCCCATAGAATGACCAATAATTCTCAAGGGAATTTCAGGATAAAGGGCTATGGTTTCTGCTGCAACTTTTTCTACCGCTTGAATCAAGGGTTCAATTCTAATCCAGGTTTGTACATAGCCGAGATTGGGAGTCACCAGACAAGTCTTAGGCGTTGCTAGTCTCTTCGCTAAAATATCAAGGGTGCGGTTGTTATCTGCCCAACCATGCTGTGCTAACAAGATAAAATCTGGGGCGTTTTGCAACATGTGCTTCAATTTGTTTCAGTAACTCACTAGTCAACCGCGCCTGGTTAGTAGCCTAACATCACTCCAACTCTCCCCGATCACGCAGATAACTTAGTAACCAGTTGGCCGCAGTCGCCGGCGGGTTTGTCTCGGCCCGAATTCACCAATTTTGTAACCGTTGAAGCCCAGTTTTTCCTTGAGCAGTTGTTTATTTTGTGGGGGAATCGAGCGTGTTAACTTGACTGAGGGAGGACGATCTTCGATAAAATCTGGCGGTTCGGGGTAGGCTTCGCGCCAGTCTTCAGGAACTCTTGTTGCATCCCACTGGCCTATTGTCTCATCAAAATCATAGCCAAGACAATGCCAAACCAGGCGATTGACTGTGCTATCGTCTATTTCTTCCCTAAGAATTGCCCAAATTGTTTCAGTGGAGAGAAGCGGTAGCTCAGACATAAATTTTTTGAGTTCGGCTAAGGCAACCGGCAAAATCAGAACGTCTTGTCTGCTCATGACTCAGTTAACTATCTTATTACTAAAATGACTCGTCTTTTCGTTCCTCCTTGGCAGGTGGCCATCGTATTGACTATTGGCGTTTTCTCGGTTTCCAGCGCAGCTATTTGGGTTCGTTTAGCGATCGCGGCGGCTGATAGTGCCAGTATCGGTTTTAGTCTGTTTTTGGCAGCTTCTCGGTTAATTATTGCATCATTGATAGTTCTCCCTGCCTGGCGCGGAATTAGAGCGGTTTGCGTCCCGCGACGAGGCTATCATTTGGCAATTTTAGCGGGAATAGCTTTAGGATTACACTTCGCCGCTTGGATTACTTCCTTGTCCCTAACTTCCATCGCGGCGTCAACGGTGTTAGTCACCACGAGTCCGCTGTGGGTAGTATTGCTGTCTTGGCTGTGCTTGGGCGAAAAACCAACTCCCCTAACCGTGGCAGGGATTGCGATCGCCTTTAGTGGCGGGATACTGGTAGCATTAACGGCAGGAAATTCTGCGGGAATTCAAGATAATCCCTTGCTTGGTAATACCTTGGCACTTTTGGGGGCGATTATGGCGAGTTTTTACCTAATTTGCGGTCGAGAAGCCCAAAGATTAGGTTTAACAACATCTGCCTATATTGCGATCGCCTACGGCAGTGCTGCGATTCTATTATTGCCACTACCGGGATTAATGGGCACAAGTTACTGGGGATTTAATGGAAAAGTTTATATTTATCTTGGATTATTAGCTTTGATTCCCCAAGTTATCGGACATACAAGCTTTAACTGGGCTGTGCGCTGGCTATCCCCGACAGTAGTAACGCTGGCGATTTTAGGAGAACCCATTGGCTCTAGTTTGCTTGGCTGGCTGATTTTTGCCGAAATCCCCTCCCTTTGGGTGGGATTGGGCGGACTGTTGGTACTAACTGGCGTGGCGATCGCGGCTACTCAACTGAAGGAAAAAATTTGATCCCTCAGCGTTCTCTTTAGGCAAATCCCATTGAACTGTTCCACTAAACAAGCATTTTGATCGATGAGAATATATTCCTCAAAGTCAGGCAGGGAAAGATACAAGCGAAATTTAGGAGGGGGTTTTAGCTGACATTACCTGAATTATCGCCCTGACCGTCACTGGCGGAGTTTTGGATTTTAGCGGATTCTTGGACTTGCTTAAGGTGAATTTCGTTAATTTGATTGATGTAGTTCTCAATGACTTGCTGTTGGCGCAGGATTTCGTCCGTAATGTCAAAACAGCGATAGAGCGGGGTGACTCCCAAAACAAACTTTTCCTGCTCCGCTTCCAGGGATTCCACCGCCGCGTTAGCTTTAATGGCATTTTCTTGGAAAGGGAACGAGGTGGTTCCGCTGGCCACAATGGAGGCGATCGCCGGAAAAATCACCGGTAGCCACTTGATCCAGGTGATGGAGAGATCCAGCTTATCCAGCAGGACAAGGATCGGCGTCAAACCAGAGAGAACAATGGTTAAAAACTGAGAACTATAGTAGATATTGCGAGAATTCCGACGGAGCCTTTTATAATCATCGATCAGATCCTGACTGTACTGCAAGGCCCGCTGGCGAGCAAACCAGGGAGCGACTCAAGGACGGCTGCGTCCCTTCAATCAGGCTCGTAAACAGTTCCGCCTGTTTCGCAATCAACTCTTGTTTGTCCGTTGCCTTGTTCGTTTCGGTTAATTGTCTATCCAGCAGATTAAAAAACAGAAATGCCGCAAAAAAGGCGGCCATATACATAAACAAAGTCGGATTTTGAACAACTAAAATCAAGGTAATGACAATTCCGATAAACCCGGATAGACACAAATATTCAGCGATTTTAACCCAGGAAAACGGGCTAAAGCTAACTGAAGCTGGGACAATCTCTTCGATTTCTTGTGTTTCTCTGATTTCAGGGCTGACCATCGGTAACTCCTTAAACTGAGGGACTAGAGCAACAGCGTTCGGCTTGCAAACCCCAAAAATTTGCCATCACCAGCCAAAACGGTTTTTTATTCACCCAGAATAGGAAATGAACCTGCATCTGTCAATAGAGAGGGGCTGTCAAGTAAAATCCCTCTCAATTTTCCTCCAAGAAAACTCACTACCGAAAACCCGACGCCAGCATCCCCCGTCAACAAAAAGGACTACCCGAAGGCAGTCCCAAAAGCTAAGCTTAGTAGGAAGTTGAAACAAGGGATAGGCTGACCTAGCAGACAGCGGCTGCGCGGGCAAGGTTAACTTCTTATCAGATGTTATGTTTGATGGTTTGGTTATTAGCGGTTTGTAAAAAAGTGGAGTTAGTCTCCGGGGAAGGCGTATCGTCATTTTTGATGCACAGACGCTTGCAGGGGATTGTATCAGAGAGGATGGCACTAGCCATCATGCCAGAATGAATCTCTAGCAAAGCTTCTGGAAGCGCTTCAAAGACAAGTCTTTGTCCCGGGAAAACTACCCGCTCGAAATACCAGTTGTCAATGTTGCTAATGCGTGCGACTTGCATGTGGCTAGTAGCGTTCACGTAGCAGCACAGTAGGAGTTTCCCTTGACTGGCGGGGATGGGGTCGAGGATTTGGGCCATAGCGATTAGGACAATTGAAAACTGGGCTTCTCATTACGCCCCTACCCTAACACTGAGCGATCCCCGTTGGCTGTAAACATCAATACCAATCAAGTTACTATCTGACTATGCCACTTTCTGGATCTTGAGGGACAGTCGCCTCTTCCCAGGTAAGGCCGGAAAATCCATCCCTGGAACCTCATACTTAGAGCGGTTTTCCTCGCCGCTGCAAACCGGGGGATCGCCTTCCACGATATCAGTTTCTTGCCCCTCGCCGTTGAGAAAGTTGCTAGCTGAGCGGGATCTCGCTAAAGTTTAAGATATATAAATACCCTTCTCACAAATCTACCTTCTCCAAGACTCCTATCAGCAAAGTATCTCCTCCTGGGGTAAGAATTCGAGTAGCGATCGCTCCGAAATCTTGCCCGCGAGCGAGGCGCAACCGGGTCTAGTTCCTAATCGTCAGAAATATCATCGTGGATATATTGTCGTGATGACTCAGCCTGCCACTCACAGCGATCGCATTTTGTTTGTTCGGCTCCCCTGTAACCCAATTTTTCCCATTGGCGTAGTCTACCTAGCCGATCATTTAGGTAAATGCTTTCCCGGCATTGAACAGCAAATTTTTGATTTGGGAACGGTGCCGCCCTTAGACTTTGCCAAGGCCCTGGACGAGCGCATCGATCGCTTTCAGCCGACCCTGCTCGTGTTTTCCTGGCGGGACATCCAGATTTATGCGCCCGTAGGCGGACGGGGTGGCAATCCCCTACAAAATGCCTTTGAATTTTACTACGCCCAAAATCCCCTGATTCGGCTGCGGGGCGCTTTGGGGGGCTTAAAAGTTACTACCGCTTACTATGGCGAACTTTGGCGCAATTTGGGTCTGATTCGCCGGGGTCTTCGCCGCGCTCGCCGCTATCAGTCCCAGGCTCGCTGCGTGGTTGGGGGAGGAGCCGTCAGCGTTTTCTATGAGCAGCTAGCAGCCCGCCTGCCCAAGGGAACCATTGTCTCTGTGGGAGAAGGGGAAACCCTGCTGGAAAAATTGCTGCGGGGTCAAGAAATTGACGGAGAGCGGTGCTACATCGTGGGGGAAACCCAACCGAGGGAACGGCTGATTCACGAATGGCCGTCGCCCCTAGAGAAAACAGCCTGCAATTACGACTACATCGTCAGGATTTGGCCAGAATTTGCTTATTATTTGCAAGATAACGACTTTTACCTCGGCGTCCAGACCAAGCGGGGCTGTCCCCACAACTGCTGCTACTGCATCTACACCGTTGTCGAAGGCAAACAGGTGCGGATCAATCCGGCGGACGAGGTGGTGGAGGAAATGCGTCAGCTCTACGATCGGGGGATTCGTAATTTCTGGTTCACCGACGCCCAATTCATTCCCGCTCGCAAGTTCATCCCCGATGTGG
>JAAUTE010000192.1 GCA_012031815.1 Chloroflexaceae bacterium | reverse complement strand
CCGTAGTGGGAAGTTAACCGTAGTTGGAACTATGGATCAGAGTACCACGAAGGAAATCCTACATACCCTTCATCGGGCTGTTGGAAGCCCTCACCATAATCTTTGATTTGGTGAGGGAGTATGTCACGACTTCCCTGCCAGGAGCGCGGCAAAAGCCTCATGTTCCTTAGCACTGCCGACGAGCAATAGGCGATCGCCCAACTCCAAGTGAGCATCACCTGTGGGATAGCGATAGATTTGATGGTTGCGGTCAATGGCCATGATGGTTGCTCCGGTTAATTGCCGCACTTGTGCCTGGGCCAGGGTGAGTCCCAGTAAGGGAGAAGCGGCCGAGACCACATACCAATCCCGTTGCAACCCTTCGATGGAAGACTCCAAGGATGCCGCGCCCCAATACTCAGCCCGCTCCGGCACAATATCCCGATAGCGACCGCTGCGATAGCGATTCACCATCTGCTGGACATCAAAAGCAGAATCTCCCAGCTTGAGGAGTAAATGGGCCCCCATTTCCAGAGCCGCCTCAAACTCCGGCTGCACTACCTCCTGGGCCCCCAACTGATAGAGGGAGTCGATTTCGCTGTTGACGTGGGCCCGCACCGTGACATCCAGATTGGGAGCCAAACTCAGGGCCCGCTGCAAGGTCAGTCGCGTGGCCATCGGGTCGGGCAGGGTAATGGCCATGGCTTGGGCTTCTGGGAGATGGGCCTTCTCCAGCACCAGTTGGCTGGAAGAGTCGCCGAAGAGATAGGGAATTTGGCGATCGCGCAGGGTTTGTAAGGCGGCCTCGTTGTTATCTATTACCAGCAGACGATAGCCCTGGAAATGGAGCATGCGTACCAGGGTTTGACCAACGCGACCGCACCCGGCCACGACCACATGACCACTCAAGGCCTGGCCAAAATCCCTCAGATGGGGTGGGCGATTGGCTTGCAGCAGCCGAGCCGCAACGGGCCACTGTTCCAACCAGGTCAGCCAGGCGGGAATCGACTTGAGAATAAACGGCGCAATCAGTAAGGTGGTCGCTGTCGTTCCCACCGCCAGTTCATACAATCGCTGGGAAAATATCCCTTCTTCCCGGGCTACCCCCGCTAAAACAAAGGAGAATTCCCCAATTTGATTGATTCCTAAGCCAACGGTTAAAGAAGTCTTCAGGGAATAGCCAAACCAGCTCACTACCGTCGCGGCGATCGCCGCCTTGCCCACCAGGGAAATCGCCACCAACCCCAGCAATTCCCACAAATTCTGCCACAGAACAGCGGGTCGATCAGCAAGCCAATGGAGGTAAAAAACAGCGTGGCAAAAACATCGCGCATGGGCAAAATGCGATCGAGGGCATGATCGGCATACTCCACATTGGAAATCATCAACCCCGCCACAAACGCCCCCATGGCAATCCCCAAGCCTAGACTCGCCGTCACCAAGGCAATCCCCAAACAGAGGACGAGAATTCCCAACAAAAAGAGTTCCTGGGAGCCGCTGCGGGCCATCCAGCGAAGCAGCCAGGGAATCAGCAAACGACCCGCCAAAAATGCTCCCGCCAGAAACAATAAGGCTTTGAGTAAGGCCACGGCGATCGCCATGCCAATCGTTTCCGGGGGTTCGGTCAGGGCTGGTAGCACGGCCAGCATCACGCCTAAGCCCAGATCCTGCACCACCAAGATCGCCAGCATCACCTGTCCGTGGAGGGTTTGTACCTCATTGCGCTCGATCAGATCTTTGAGAACCACCGCCGTAGAAGACAAGGACAGCACCGCCCCCAGAAAAACCGCCGTGGGCACGGCATCCACCCAACCCGTCAGATAGGTCAGCCCGCCACCCAACAGCACCGTGAGCAGCATTTGTAGGGTACTGCCCCCAAAGGCGATGGTGCGCAAGCGCAAGAGATCCTTCAGGGAAAACTCAACCCCTAGAACAAACAGCAACAGCGCTACCCCAATTTCTGAGAGGACTTGGATGTTGCCCTCGGTGGTGATTAGCCTGAGTCCCGCGGGCCCGACCAGGGTTCCAGCCAGGAGATATCCCAGTAACACCGGCTGGCCTAAGCGATTGGCCACATACCCACCAGTGGTGGCAGCTCCCAGCACGGTCACGAGTTCGACAATGAGCGTCAGTTCGCTAGCCATGGGGTTTCTCCCTTGGTGATTTTACAAAACTCATCCCCGCTGGGTTTTAAGACAGGCAAGGTTTCCCTGATTCTATAAAAAACCCCTAGAGCTAATTTCAAGCTTGTTCGGGAAACAATAGCCTGGGCGATCGCCGCCATCGCGCTGGGAACTCAGCGGTTGCTATTTTAGTGAGGAACAGCTTTATACCCCTGAGTTGGCTATGTCTTCGCCCAACCTGTCTAGTGCTTCCCCTACCGCCACCTTACTAGTTGCCTGTCCCGACCAGAAGGGACTGGTGGCAAAATTGCCAATTTTATCTACCTTCACCAGGGAAATATTGTCCACGCCGACCACCACACTGATTTTAAACACCAGCTTTTTCTCACCCGGATCGAGTGGCAGCTCGCCGATTTTGCCTGCCGAGGCCGGAAATCGCCGCCGCTTTCGCCGACTTTGCCGCTCCCCTCCAAGCCTCCTGGCAACTGCATTTTTCCGATACCGTTCCCCGCCTGGCCCTTTGGGTGAGCAAGCAAGACCACTGCCTCCTCGATCTGCTCTGGCGGCAGCAGGCCCAGGAACTCAAGGCCCAGATTCCCCTAATTCTCAGCAACCATCTCGATTTGGCCGCGATCGCCGAGCAATTTGCCCTTGACTTTCACTATTTACCCATCACCAAAGCCAATAAATCCGAGCAGGAAAGGCAGCAACTCGCCCTTTTGCAGAAATATCAAATTGATTTGGTTGTGCTGGCCAAATACATGCAAATTCTGACTCCCCAGTTTATCGAGCAAGCCCCGCCTATTGTCAACATTCACCATTCCTTTTTGCCAGCTTTTGCCGGAGCCAAGCCTTATCATCGCGCCTACGAACGGGGCGTTAAAATCATTGGCGCAACCGCCCATTACGTCACCCAAGAATTAGATGCCGGGCCCATTATTGAGCAAGATGTTACCCGTATTAGCCATCGGGATGAGGTTAGCGATCTCATCCGCAAAGGCAAGGATTTAGAGCGAATCGTCCTAGCGAAAGCGGTGCGGGCCCACCTGCAACATCGAGTTTTAGCCTACGCAAATCGCACGGTTGTTTTTGCCTAAATTAGTAATTCTAATCAGTGCAGCCAGGGCAGAGATGGCGCTATTTTTTGGCAAGCAAGTCTCCCCTTAGGCAAGCAGACAGAATCGCCCTTAATTATAATGGCAGACGAAGCTAATCTCAGTTGCGATCTATTCTTGGGCCAAGGCTGGTATCTTGTTTCAAGAGTGGTAACTGCAATCTTGCCGATGGTAGCTGTTCGCTAATCTGAACTTATGCGCCCAATTGCGAAATCGCCTGCGTTCGCCCTAGAAGACCTGCCTGTCTCCCAACCGCCCGATGCTCATCAGCTCGACAATATCAAGGCCCATCTTGACCTGATTTTGTTGGCCCTAGAAGCCCTGGCTGGCATTGGCTCCGACGCCATTCTCAAAACAGCCCAAAAACTCAATCTTCAATCCGTCGCTGGCGATCGCGTGGGTCTGTGGCGCTTGCGTCAGTCTAATCCCTTGCGTAAAAGTAGCGGCGGTCGTAAGAAACTCGATGTGGAAGAGGCGCGTTCCCTGGTGCTGATCGCCTGTTACCTGGCCAGGGAAAACCAAGAACTCATTCGCCGCGCGGTCACCTTGCTGGAACAAATGGCAGCACAACACCAGGAACCGCACCAGACAGCCCTTTTAGGCGATTACCTTGATGCTTTCTGCAACGCCTACCAGGAACGCATGGCAGAAACCCAACAGCTTTCTAGTCCCGATCTATCTCAGCTCGCCTATAAACTGCTCATCGATCTCCTGTTTTATAGCGCAGCCAACGGTCATCGACGCCTTTGGCTAGCCCTCCTCGATTATTCCCGCTAGAGATTTACCTCGCTCTTAAAAAGTTGAGATTGCGCTCATGTTCGCCGCTCGCACAGTCATCCATCGCTATACCCCGCCCACCTGCACCCTGGAGATTTCCGCCCAAAGCTCGCCCCTGTCTCTTTGGGTTCAGCGCCCTGTGCTGCGAGAGCTAGCTTTTTTACTGCGCTTTGACGATCCGCGCCTGCCAGAAGCGGAACAGGTAACCATTCGCGGCAATGCTGCCCAGTTAGAGAGTCTTTGGGAAGCGGTTAGTGTCTACGTGCAAAGTCTCCTGGTGGCTCCTCCCCAGTTGCCCTGCTGTTCAATGGCGTGGCGGCGGGACTGCCTGAGCCGGACAAACTCCCTAATACCTTGGCGGTTCTGCCGACGGCTCCCCGTCTAGAGGCCAAGGGACTGCTGGTTCACGGATTATTTTTAGGATCTTTGGCGGCGGCTGGCTCGGTTCCTACCATCGATCTGAGCGCCTCCCAACTTTTCGATTTGGCCAATGCCTTGGATGAATACCACAACGATTTAGTGGTTCTGCCTGCTCAATTTGCTCCAGTCCGTCCCGTGAGGACGCGAGCGATCGCCGGCATTGCCGCCGCACTGGTGGCTGTGGTCGGGGCTACTTATGCCAGCCGTCAATTGTTCGCCCCCCCTGATCCCGAAATAGCCAGCGAAAGCCTTGAGCCAGCTCGATCGCCGGCCGCCTCTCAGCGCGAGCCAGGGATAGAATTACCGGCTCCTCCCCCCGTTACCGTCGTTCCCAACCCCAAGTTAGACTCTCCCCTGGCCTCCGGCAAACCTTTACCCCCTCCGCCCGCCGTTGCAGTCCCCCAGGGATGGGCAAACTTGCCGCGATTCAAGCCCAGCCCGTTTTGCCAGAACTGCCGGATCTGTCCATCGCTTCACCCCATGCCAGCGCCAAGCCAGGGCGATCGCCACCCTGCCCTCCCGCTCCCCAGGGGAAGCGCTATTCAGAAACCCCAGCCAATACAGCCCCGCCCCAGCCCCATTCCCTCCAACCGGGCTTTGCGATCGCCAATCAGGAAACCCCCAACTGCCAGCCCTGCCCCCCCCTAGCCGCCAGCCCGACTCCCCTAGCGGCTAATCCTGACCCGGTAGTGAGCGATAAAGCCGCTGAGGAACCCCTCCCCGTGGCAGAAACAGGAGCAACGGCTCCTGTTACCCCAGCAAATCCCCTGGCAGCCCGTCCCCTCCAGCCCATTCCTCAGATTGCCGAAGCCAAGACCTATTTCGAGCAACGCTGGCGGCCCGAAGCTACCTTGACCCAAGCCCTGGAATATCGGCTAGACGTGCAACAGGACGGCTCAATTGGGCGTATTCGTCCCCGTAGCGTCCGGCGGAACTCCATCTGGATCGCACGGGTATGCCCCTGATGGGAGAAGCCTTTGTATCACCCCTGACGGGAGCGCAAACCCTGCGCCTGCGCGTGGTTCTCAATCCCAACGGGACGGTTCAAGCCTTTTCTGAGTAGGTCGAGGGGAAAGCTTAGCGCTTGAGCCGTCGGGACGCGAACCACTGCCAGCCGTCTTCTAGCAGCGTATAAACCACTGGAACCACAATCAGGCTCAGCAAAGAGGAGGTCAACAACCCGCCAATAATAACCACGGCCATGGGTTGGCGCAACTCCGCCCCGGCACCCCAGCCTAGCGCTAAGGGCAACATGCCAAAAATCGTGGAGGCGGTGGTCATCACGATGGGCCGCAAGCGCACTACGCCCGTTTCCATCAAGGCTTCCCTGCGGCTCTTGCCGTTCTGCCGCAACTGGTTGGCATAGTCCAGCAGCAGAATCGCATTTTTATCGAGTAACCCCAGCAAAAACAGCAGTCCGATCAGGGAAATCACCCCAAAGGCACTGCCGGTGACCAGCAGCGCTACCATTGACCCCACCAGCGCCAAGGGTAGGCACAGCCCAATGACCAATGGTTCCAGAAGGCGACCAAATTGGGCGATTAATACCCCTAACAGACAAACAACCGCTAGGGCAAACGTTGTAGTGAAACCTGTGATGACGCTCCGGCTATAGGCGGAATCTCCCCCTAATTTTAAGGTAATTCCCGCTGGCAGCAGAGCTTGGGCGGCCTGGCTGGCGCGATCGCTGGCTTCTCCTAAGGCCCAATCGGAGCGGACATTGGCGCTAACATAAACAACGCGATCGCCGTTGCGTCGGTCGATTTTGCTCAAGCTGTCCTTGGCAAGGGAGGTGGTGACATCCACAAAGGCCGGGAGGTCAGCAAGACGGGACTGCAAGGTTTGAGCCGTTTGCTGGAGGCGGGTCAAGTCGTCGCCCACCAGGGCCAGTTGCAGATTTTTTTCGCCGCCGGCTTCGACAAAGGGAATATCTTCAATGCTGGTCGTAACGCCGGGGAGGGACGCCAAGGTGGAGCGCAGTTGTTCTTGAACCTGGGCCGTGGTGGCTGCGCGATCGCTCCGCAATTTAATGTAGAGCTTGCCTTTATTGGGAGCGCCATTGAGGCCCGCTACACTTAAGACCGAGGCCACCTCTGGCGATCGCCGCACTTCTGATTCTAGGGATTCCCCTAGGCGAGCGGTACGGCGCAGCAGGAGGCGGGTGGGAGATTGGGCAATGTCGTCTAGCCAGGCAAAGGTATCATCTTCGCTCGTGTTGGGTGCAGGCGGCGTAGCGGTGGGAGCGGGGCTGGCAAGGGAGAGGCGAGGCAGTTCTGTAGTGTAGAACAGGTTAAATTCTCCCCGATCCAGTTTGGGAATGAAGCCGTTGGGAACCAGGGGGATCAGCCCCACACCAACGACCAAGCTGAGCAGGGCCAAACTCACGACCCAAGTCCGATGGTTTAAAGCCCAAGCCAGCAGTTGCCGATAGCGCTCCATGACCCAAGCTTCGGCGAGAGAGAAGGCAAAAATTTGCGATTCTCCCCTAGAAGGAGTAGATTTAACCGGAAAACAGTAAATGGACAGCACCGGGGAGAGGGTACGGGCCACCAACAGGGAAGCGAGGACGGCGACCGAAACCGTCAAGCCAAAGGGTTTAAAGAATTGCCCCACCGTTCCTTGCATGAAGGCTACGGGGACAAATACCGCTGCAATGGTGAGGGTAGAGGCAGTTACGGTCAGCCCAATCTCGTTGGTTGCCACAATCGCCGCTTCCTTCGGGGATTTGCCCGCTTCTACATGGCGGGCCACATTTTCCACTTCCACGATCGCGTCATCTACGATGATCCCCACCACCAGTGCAATGGCTAGCAGCGTAATCGTCTCCAAATTCAAACCTGCGATCGCCATGACCAGAAAGGCCACCATCAAGGAAATGGGAATGGCCAGGGCTGCCACTAGGGTCGCCCGCCAATTGCGCAAAAACACCAAAATTACTACAACCGCCAGAATAACCGCTAAAATAAGCGCATCTAAGGTGGATTGGGTGGCTTCGCGGATGTAGTCCGCCTGGGTTTGAGACAAAGATAGTTGAATCTGAGGCAGGCTGGCCGCAATTTGATTGATCTTCTGGGCGACAGCCCCGGCCACTTCCAGGGTATTGGCGGTTTCTTGTTTAATAACTTCTAAAACTAGGGCTTCCCGTCCATTGAAGCGGGCCAAGGTGGAAAAATGGGTTGCCTCCAGGGGTAGGGCAGCCGTTGAGGCGGGGGAGGTTGCTGCCGCCACGCCCAAAATATTGACCTTAAGTACCCCAGGAATT
>JAAUTE010000191.1 GCA_012031815.1 Chloroflexaceae bacterium | reverse complement strand
ATGCCCACGATCGATCCCGTCCACCAGTTTGCCCTCGTCCCGCACCACAGAAATTAAGTTCTCTGGCACAATTAAGGCAATGAAAGACGGGTCACGCCACGCATACCACCAGGACACCAGCCCCGCTCCGACAAACAAAGCCGTGCGATCGCAACATAGGCCCAGGCTCCTTGTATCGCAGCGGGAAACCCCCATCCATAGAACTGACGGGCTAGTTGCCACTCCTGGCGGCGCGATCCCTGGTAAATCTGGCTGTAGGCCGCGCGGTTAAATTTTGCAGTTCGGCGATCGTTGGGTGGCTAAGCTTGCCAGTGCGGGCGCGAGCCAAGTCTGCGGAGACAGAACGGTACAAGCTTGCCAATTCACGGATCTCCTTGGCTTTTAAGAATTTTATGCCTTTTTTTTCAACTTGCTTCAGCAGGATTTCTAGGCGCTGCCAATAAGCTTCCCGACGGGCTAGCCAACGTTGAATATTCATAAAATTTGCCCAGACATCTCCCTAAACCTAGCGTATGATCGCTGTGTAGCTATCGCGTGCAATTATCATACTCTGCGATTATGCTGGAAAATGCCCAATATCCCCCACCGCTGCCGCCTCTAAACGTCGGAAACGTCGTCAGTGCAGCAATTCGCCTGTATCGCAGTCATCTCAAGTCCTACTTTGGTATCGCCTTTGTTGCCAGCCTGTGGTCATTTTTACCCCTGATAGCACTTTTATTACTCATTGTCCTAGGTTCTGCTGTCTTTGCCAGGGCGTTCTTGGGCAATACGGATGGAAGTCCCTGGGGAATCTTGATTTTAGCCATGCTGATCCTGATACCCATTTGGCTGACATTGGCAATCTTTTGTTGGGGTAAATCTTTGATGAACACGGCCTTGATTTCCCGCTTAGCTGCCCTAGAGTTAGCCAATCAACCTGAATCCGTGGCTGAGGCTCGCCGTCAACTCAAGTCAAAGACCTGGATATTTTTGTGGCTGCAATTTGTTGTGTCCTGCTTGTTGGGTACGGCGAGTTTTTTCCTGTCGGCAATTACTTCTATCGTTTTTAACTATCCTGCCACCATCATTGCCGGTACGCTAGAAAATGGTGGCGACATCCTTGCCGTTCTTTTAACCGGGCTGGGCTACTTAACATACTACGCTGCCTATTTTTGGATCTATGCCCATCTGTTTATTCCAGAAGTACTGCTAGCCGTTGAACTCAATACCACAATGTCTGCGGCGATCGAACGTTGCTGGAAGTTTTCCCACGGCTTTGTCTGGCACATTGTCGCGATCGCAACCATAGTTTTATTAGTATCTGTTCCTGTATACTTGTTTTCTGTTTTTCCGATGTTGTTGGTTATTTTTTCCTTTGCGGCAACCTTTCCTGATGGCCCCGGCCCCGAAGTTATTGGCCGTTTTGTGATTGCGTTTTTCCTGACGATTGCGCTGTTTTTTGGGATTAATATTTTCTTGATTCCCCTTGGCAGGCGGTTAAAGGCGTTCTTTACTTCGATCTTCGCAACCGCCGGGAAGGACTTGATATTAGCTTTAGTAATTCCTCACTTCAGGAATGAGCTTGGGCTACTAGGGTAGAGAACGCTTCAACACGTCATTAATTTTATGGATTTATTTAACCGGATCAAACTAAAAACACCAGAAAGTGTGGAGTTAGAGTTTATCTTAGCGGGATTGGGTAACCGGGCCTACGCGCTATTAATCGATTACCTGATGCTGACGGTCATCGGCTTAGTTTACCAATTGACGGTAATTGGCGTTGTGATCTGGCTTCCTGAACAAGTTGGCGGTTTATTTGATAGCATTGACAACTTAAGATTGTGGCTTTTTGCCCTCCTCGGCTTGGGCTACTATGCCATTTACACAGGGTATTTTGTTGTTGTGGAAACCCTGTGGCAAGGTCAAACTGTGGGCAAACGCTGGGTGAGAATTCGCGTGATTGGCGACAATGGCCGCCCCATTCGTTTGGGACAAGCAACCTTGCGATCGCTCCTGCGACCCTTTGACGATTTTTTGTGTTTGGGAGTGTTGTTGATCCTGTTTACTCGCCGGGAAAAGCGTTTGGGAGACTGGATTGGGGGAACCGTGGTCATCCAAGAAGACCGTAGCACCGCTGTTGCCATTGCTACCTCCGAGCTAGCGGCTGACCTGGCCGAGCAGCTCCTGGAAGAGGGGGATATTTCTCGGCTACTTCCCCAGGATTTTGCGGTGATTTGCCAGTATTTACAGCGAAAAGAGGTGATGTTGCTCCAAGCGCGACGGGATCTCAGCCTGCGGTTAGCGGAACGGGCCAAGGAACTCATTGCCCTGGAAAAAGTTCCGCCCAACGTCACGCCGACCCTGTTTTTGGAGGCGGTTTATTTGTCCTACCAAAAGTACTACGGTCAAAATAACTGATTTTTGGGGTTAAATACGGGAATTTAAGAGGGCTAGCACTTCAGCATCCCTGGGCTGGGCTGCGATCGCCCCAGGCTTGGTTGCCGTCAGTCCCCCAGCAGCACAGGCATAAGCCACCACCTCCCGCGCGATCGCCGGATCGCCTAAAGCCGCAATTCCCTTGGCCAGACCTGATGGATAAACCCCGCCAAAAAACTGTCCCCCGCCCCGGTGGTATCCACAACTTCCAGGGCAAAGGGCGCTAGCTTGCCTTCATTGCCACCCAGGCAGTAGCTTACCGGTAATTCTCCTCCCGACACCAACACCCCTTCCACTGTACCCAATCGGTGAAAGATGGCCCCGGCATCCCGCGTCCCAAAGAGCCAATCGGCTTCCTCAAGGGATAATTTCCAGAAATCCACATAGGGCCAAAGTTTTTTGATTAATTCAGGCGCCTGCGCCGGGTCTTCCCAAAAGACGGGCCGCCAATTGACATCTACGACAACTTTAACATCGTATTGCTCGGCCAATTCCAAGGCGCGAAACAGGGCGATACGGGTGTGGGGATAGGCTAAGCCAACGGTTCCCACCACCAAAAATTCTGCTTCCAAAAACTTCCTTTCCGGTAACTTTGCCCCCTCTAGCTGAGCATCGGCAAAACGTCCCGGATTCAGTAAGCGATCGCTTTCATCTCCCCCAAATCCAGCAAAAGCGCGATCGCCCGCTGTGAGCGCACCACATAAACCTGTCGCGTGGGGGCCGTGGGATGGCGCTGAACACCGGTAGTATCTACCCCCAGAGATTGTAGCAAGCTCACAAGCTGCTCGCCTTCAGTATCCTGACCGACACAGCCAATAAATCCCGCTGGCGTCCCCAGTTTAGCCAGCCCACAGGCCACGTTGGCGGGCGCTCCCCCCGGATAGGGCGTCCAGGATGCCACTTTCGCCCAAGCACAGCCCACCTGGTCGGCAAGATAATCAAAGAGTATTTCCCCTAAACACAGCACGCGCACATTGGCAGCCATTGTTTTTCGGTGAAGGTTGTCTTTAGCCTAGCAAACATTGACGATCGCCAGACTCTCCATCGGGTAAGCTAGCAAGACCGGCAAAAACCAGCCATTTAGCGGATTATCTCCATCAATAGGTGAGAGAGAGTGGTGAAATCTTTTAGAATAATCTTACAATAAGTGCATGTACCTAGGAAACCATTATGACTAGTGGTGACGATCGCTCACCAGCATCGCTATCCGAGCGAGAGTTAGAGATTCTTGAGCTGGTAGCCACTGGTTTAACCAATCTAGAAATTGCCCAAACGCTGGATATTAGTAAGCGCACTGTCGATAATCACGTTAGCAATATTCTTGATAAAACCAGCACGGCTAACCGCGTCGAACTAGTGCGCTGGGCATTGCGTTGGGGTAAGGTCTGTCTACAATGATGTCAACTGCTGCCCCCTGCCCCAAATGGAGTCAGATTCCCTGTAATCTCAGTAGTTAATCTGTTTATCGTGCATTTAGCCTTGAGTTTGGGTTTAGCCCTCCCTTTCTTGCCAAGCCGCCGTGAAAAATGCCTGCTCGCACAGGAGGGCATAGCGATAGACCGACTGGGTAATTTCCTGGGCGGGGGCATAGGCATAGCGATCCACCAGGGCCTCCAACTGCTGAGCCTGGGCCTCAAACCTCTCGCTACTGTAGGTGCTAATCCAATCTCGGTAGTCATGGTCGGGAATCCCCTGGGCCGCCAGTTCTTGACCTAAATAGGCATAGAGGCGCAGGCAAGGCGTCATGGCGATCGCGATCGTTCCAGGGCTATGGCTCCAGGCCGTTGCCAGCAAAAAATCTGTGTAGTGACGAGTGGCCGCAGCGGGCTGAACGGTGGCTAAATCTACGTCCCAGCCCTTGGCGTAGGCAGCATGAAGCCGCAATTCTTCAATCACACCATCCCCTAAGCGATGAAAGCTGGTAAATCCCTCCCAATCCGGGGCTTTGGCCGCGGCAATGCTGTAGGCGCGGGCAAAGGCTTCCAGAAAAAAGGCATCTTGCCCCACATAAAAAGCAAAGTGAGATCTAGACAGGGTTCCTGCACCAATTCCCTGTACAAAAGGATGTTTTTGGCAAGCTAGCGCTAGATCCCAATTGCTTTCCCATAATTGCTTGCTCAGGCTCATAGCTTTAAGGCAGTAAAAAGCGTAACAGCAGCGTTGCCACCCCGGTAAGAGCATTACCCAGATTACCGCCCCCTCCACTGCGCCTGCGGTTGGCGGCTTCTTCACGGGCGAGTCTGGCTTCTTCCATCGCCAGGATAAATCCCTGGCTCGCTTCCAAACCAACTACATGCTCGTGAGCTTCAAACAATTGAGCTGCAACTTGAGCATCCTGCTGGGCTTGGGTTTCGTCCCCCAATCGGTAGTAAGCAATGCTTCGAGCCAGATAACCCGGCGCGAATTCAGGATTGCTGCTTAACCCTTGATTAAAATAGGCGATCGCCCCTTGGTAATTGCGCCTTTCTGCCTCAGCCATGCCCCAGCGGAGAAATTGTTCGGGCGTCCCGGCGTTGGTCGGCAGGCCGATCGCCCCTTGAATGTAAGCGCTGGTCAGATCGGCTCCGGTCAGGGTGGTATTGTTTAAATAGGCGTTTTGGAGGTCGGCTCCCACCAGCACAGCCCCGGATAAATTAGCATTAATCAAAATTGCACCATGTAGCGAAGCCCCACTTAAGTTAGCGCCGCTCAGGTCGGCCCCGCTCAGATTGGCTTGGGAGAGATTGGCGCTAGTCAGGTTGGCTCCCCGGAGGTTCGCCCCAGTTAAATCGAGCTGGACAAGGCCGCTACGGCTGAGATCGCAGTTGGGACATTGTTTGCTCGACAGCAATTGGTTGAGGTGGGAGAGATTTTCCGCCTTGACGGGCAAGCTCCATTCTAGAGCCGCGAGGGCGATCGCGAGAATAAGGGGAGATTTCATGATAAATATCCTTGACAACGAAAGACTCGCACCCTTAGATTACCCGATTCGCTGGCATTTGGCTTACTAGAGAGCCAGGAGTCACCCAAAAAATTCCGGCTGCATCGGGCAGGGAGGCATTTCTCTCGCCCAGCCTTGGCGATTAGACCCCCCAACAACGCTAAACTTGAAACAAACTTCCCACAAATTCCGGTGAATCATGGCTGCTAAGGTTGAAATTTATACTTGGAGTCTCTGCCCATTTTGTTGGCGAGCCAAGGCCCTGTTGCGAGAGAAGGGGGTTGAGTTTACGGAATACTGCATTGATGGAGACGAACAAGCTCGCCTGCAAATGAGTCAGCGAGCTAATGGATACAGCAGTATGCCCCAAATTTTCATTGACGATCGCCATATTGGCGGCTGTGACGACCTCTACGAACTGGAAGCCCTGGATCGACTGGATTCCCTGCTGCAATCCGCTGCCTAAACTGGGGAAACGCCTTAGGGTCTGCTGGGGTGTTTCAAACTAATTTCCAGTCATTACCTTAAAAATTATTCATTACCAAGGAACGGCCGTGAAATTCGCATTTATTGTCGATCCTTTGCCTCGGCTCGACCCCGGTCACGATACGACCGTGGCCTTTATGGAAGCCGCCCAAAAACGGGGCCATGAAGTTTGGGTCACTCAAGCCGAACGACTCAGCGCGATCGCCGGGGAAGCGCAGGCCCTGCTGCAAGCGGTGGAGCTAGAGCCAGTCAAGCTGGTCGAAGGACGATGGCAAGCAGCTTTACCCTGGTTTCGGGTCTCCGAGCCGCAGTTGCGGCCCCTAGAGGACATGGATGCGGTTTTCATGCGTACCGACCCGCCCGTGACCATTCCTTACCTGTATGCCACTTATATTTTGGACTTGTGCGCGTTGGGGGGGACGCTGGTGGTCAATTCTCCCCAGGGTTTGCGAACAGCCAATGAGAAGATGTACGCCTTACAGTTTCCTTCGGTCATTCCGCCCACCATTGTCAGCCAGGATAAGACGGTTATCGAGGCCTTCCTGGAAACTCAGGGCAAAGTTGTCCTTAAACCCCTGGGAGGTAAGGCAGGAGAGGGGATTTTGCTCCTGGAAGCCGGCGATCGCAATTTTAATTCCCTCATTGAAATCAGCACCAGGCGGGGATTGGAGCCGATTATGGTGCAGGCTTACCTGCCAGCAGCGCGGGAAGGCGATAAGCGCATCGTGTTACTGGATGGGGAGGCCATTGGCGCCGTCAATCGCATTCCTATGGGCAAAGAGTTTCGCGGCAACATGGCGGTAGGTGGGCGAGCGGAAAAGGTGGAGATTACCGAGCGAGACCGGGAAATTTGCCAGGTAGTTGCGCCAAAACTGCGCCAAGACGGCCTTTATTTTGTGGGTTTGGACGTGATTGGCGGCTATTTGACCGAAGTGAACGTCACCAGCCCCACAGGCGTGCGGGAGATCGATCGCTTTGAGAATACTCGCCTGGGAGAGCAAGTGATCGACTGGGTGGAGAGGCAGCGATCGCTTATGAAATGATAAGGTTAGCTGTTGCTTCGGAGCCTCCCAACCCATGCAGCCAAACCACGACTCCTCCCTGCGTACCTGGGCGATGTTCTGCCACCTGTCGGCCTTGATTTGGATTTCCCTGGCGCTGGTGGGCCTGACCCTTCCCTTTTCTAATCTTTTGGGCCCCCTAGTGGTCTGGCAGCTCAAAAAGCGAGAATCGGACTTTGTGGATCGCCACGGACGGGAATCCCTGAATTTTCAGATTTCGATGACGATTTATTTACTAGTTCTCTTGTTCGTTGCCGCAGTGGGCATCCTGCTCTTCCTCACCATCGCTGGCGGACTGGCCGGTCAAGACCAGGGAGCGATCGCCATTGTCTTAGGCATTATGGGCGGGTTGGGATTGGCATTGCTGCTGTCTATTTTTGGGATTTTCCAGCTTGTAGTTGTGATTATCGCGACAGTTCAGGCGAACAATCGGAGCTTCTTCCGCTATCCTTTATGTCTGCGCTTTTTGTAATTGCTTAGTCAGGATTGAATGTATGCACGCCCTGTCAATACCCACCTGGATGGTTCATGTTTCCAGCGTCATTGAGTGGATCGCGGCGATTTGGTATATTTGGCGCTATGGGGAAGTCAGCCAAGACCGTTCCTGGCGAGCGCTGTCCTGGGGGATGCTCCCGGCCCTGGCGAGCGCTATGTGTGCCTGTACCTGGCATTTTTTCGACAATCTTCCTGCCTTAGACTGGTTAGTTGATCTCCAAGCGACCCTGACCGTCCTCGGCAATGTAACTCTCTGCGCCGCCGCCTGGTGGATTTGGCGGTCGGCCCGCCTGCCCCAAGCTAGGACGATTTAG
>JAAUTE010000190.1 GCA_012031815.1 Chloroflexaceae bacterium | reverse complement strand
AAAGAAAATGGAATCAATAGCAATCCGCCTGTGGGCAAGGCAGCCGCCGATTTTCTGCGGTGGGACTGGTGGAGTCGGCAGGAATTGTTTGACTGAAACCTCCAGACTCTAAGGAATCATTGGCGCTTGCAAAGTATGCCATAATAGCTCAAGCTAGAACACTGAAGACAAGATTATTTCTTAAATAGGTCTAACTATGATTGCAATTCTCAGCTAAAGAATCAAAGACTTATAGTTAAATCTAATCTCAGATTAAATTTTCCTTGGGCTTCAATACATCTGCCTACTTGTAGATAGCTCAGCCACCCTTGAGAAGGAGACCTAAGGTCACCATAGGACGATCGCTTTTTCTCGCTGCAATACTTACAAGGAGAGGCGATCGCCTCTCCTACTACCCGGAGTCGCTGTCTAAAATTTGGCGATTATTGAGGTTGTTGAGGCTGTTGCTGGGGCTGAGATTGATTGGGCTGGGGCTGTTGCTGAGGTTGGGTAAAAGGTCGGTTTTGTTGGCTAGGCTGCGCCGGCTGGGGCTGCGATCGCAAAGCCGTGGTGAGCTGCCGACGAATGCTAGCAGGCATCAAAACCCGATTAACCTCGTGAATAACGCCGTTACTCGCCTGGATATTCGGCTGGGTAACGCTGGCATTGTTGACAATCACCCGGTTGTCGCCGGTGACCCGAACCGCTAACCCCCCGTAGAGAGCATCAACCGTTCCCGTCCGCAATTCATTAGCCATCACTTCGCCAGGAACAACGTGATACATCAGAATGCGGCGCAATGTATCCTGATTTTCCGGTTGCAGCAAGTACTCCACCGCACCATTGGGAAGTTGGGCAAAGGCTTCGTTAGAAGGTGCAAATACCGTATAAGGGCCTTGACCCGCCAGGGTTTGCTGTAATCCTGCCGCCTGGACTGCCTGAACCAGCGTGCTGAACTTTTCATTGCTAGCGGCGATCGCCACCAAATTTTGATTTTCCTGGGGCTGGCCATTGCCCGTCTGATTGCTGGGCTGAGTTTGTGGGCTGGTGGTTTGGGGCTGAGTCTGGGGCGAGGTTGTCCGCTGGGTTGGCGTGGAACCGGGCTGGGTTTGGGGCAACGGTTGCTGGTTCGTCGGGGTGCGACCCGGCTGAGTTTGGGGCGAAGTTTGCGGGCTGGTCGGATTCCGGTCTTGCTCCGTTCTATTGCCTTCAGTTGGCGTCGTTTGGCCTTCTCCTTGGGCGAAACTAGGCGTTACGGTCAGCGCTCCCAGACCCATAACACTAGATAGAGCGATTCCTATAAAAGACTTGTTCATATGCCAAATCATGATTTGTAGAATTCGTTTTCAGCTTAGATTAAGCACGCGAAAACTTTCGTCCAACCTAGGTATAAAAAATTACGTTCTCTTGAGCAATTGACTAAATTTTCTGGAGAAAAATGCCCCCTTGGGGAGAGTCCGCTTAAAAACCCAGACGGGGCTGCACCCCCTGGGAGCCGGCCCGACGGGGGAACAATCATTGCCTCAACCCCATCTCTATCTGACCAGGGGTATGACGCCAAATCTTGGTTCCCCACCCACTATTAAGTTGTTTAAATTGCTTGCGGCTTTACGAGCGAAATTGGGAATAAACTCCATAAAGGTACCTTAAAACCCTGGCTCAACCATCATCTAATCTCTTTGAGTTCCTAAGACCCTTTGCCGTGTGAGGAGACTGAACCCTATGACCCCCCCCTATCCTTCTCGGATGGCTGGCGCTATCCTCAACTTTTGGCTGACCAAAGGCGAAACCCCTGGCTATCTCTACTGCTGTGTTTTTTGGGTAGTGCCTCCCGCTCAGGCAGCCGTTGAACTGAGGATCGCTATTCAAAAGCAAGCCAGCAAGGTCGAGATTGGCAGCACCACCACCGCCGTGATACGGGATGGTTCGGGCAAGACGCTCGGAGAAATTGCGGGCATGAATTCTTTCACTGCCCAGGCAAATCGGGGCAATCTCGCCCTTGGCCAGTGGCAATCCCGCCAGTTGTTCGTTGAACCCACCCAGAACGGCTATATTTGGATACAAGACCGCTGGTATCGCGGTCGTGTTGGCCTGTTGCCCCAGGGTAGCGGCATGACGGCAATTAACTACGTGAATGCCGAAGAGTATCTCTACAGCGTTGTCGGCGCGGAGGCAATTCCTAGCTGGCCCCAAGAAGCCCTGAAAGCCCAGGCTGTGGCAGCCCGAACCTATGCCCTCTACAAAAAAATAAAGCTGAAAAGCCCCCTTTATGACCTAGATGCCACCACCAAAACCCAGGTTTATAAGGGGTTAGATTCAGAATTTCTCAGCACCCAGCAAGCCGTTGACGCCACCAGCGAGCAGATCCTCACCTACAATAGCAATTTGATCTTGGCGGTGTTCCACTCTTCCTCCGGCGGTCATACGGAAAATGTCGAGGATGTCTGGACGTCTCCCCTGCCCTATCTGCGGGGCGTTGTCGATTACGATCAAGAAGCCCCCGTTTTTCAGTGGACAAAAACCCTGGGAACTTCCCAGATTGGGGAACTTCTCGGCGTGGGTCACCTTAAGTCGATGGTTCCCCTCGCGACGACGCCCCAGGGACGGGTGTTGCGGATGCGGGTTGTGGGCGATCGCGCCAGCAAACAGATGACCGGGGAGCAGATCCGCTCTGCCCTGGGGTTGCGGAGTTCCCTGTTCCGGGTGTACGAAGCCGAAGGCAATTTTTACCTCTACGGGCGCGGCTACGGTCACGGCGTCGGCTTGAGCCAGTGGGGAGCTTATTACTTGTCTACCCAGGGATTGGACTATCGGCAAATTCTCTCCCACTACTACCAGCGGGCTAATTTAGCGCTGGTTAATCAACGCTAGTCTGGAGAATGAGGCACTCGGGGAGATTGGCGTCGGGGAAAACGGGCTGGGGCTAACGATAAACCCGCTTTTCCTGGGCGATCGCCTTTGCTGCCAGAACGCCACCCAGAAAACCAAACAAATGGCCTTCCCAGGAAATGCGGGGATCGGCCGGTAAAACTCCCCAAATTAAGCCGCCATACAGAAAAAAGACTAAAATTGACAGCAAAATCGAGGGGACATTGCGTTGAAAGTAACCCCGCAGCAGCAGAAACCCTAAATAGCCAAAAATCACGCCGCTTGCGCCAATATGAACGTTGGGAGCGCCGAAGAGCCAAACTCCCAGCCCGCCGATAACCATCGAAAATAGCGTCACAATGAAAAAATCGCTGGTTTCCTGCACCATCACCAGCCAGCCCAGCGTCAGAAAAGGCAGGGTGTTGGCCGTGAGGTGGACAAATCCTCCGTGGAGGAAGGGGGCTAGCAAAATCCCCCGCAAACCGATAAAATGCCGGGGTACAATGCCATAACGATCCAGGTGTCCTTGGAAAAAGACGGCATCGGCGATTTCCGCCAACCAGAAAATTGCCGTACCTATCCCCAAGATAGTCGCCTGGGCTTTGATTTCCTGGGTGAAATTGTTGCGATCGCGCATAGGTCTGGAAAAGCCATTAAGGCGAAGGGCAGCCAGCTAAAAATCCTGTCAAAGGGCCTTGGTCAGGAAAACTCAAGAGCGACTCAGCTCGTCGCCCTTCTAGGATTAAGCTTAACAAAGCTGGCTAAGGATTACTCTGATTTTAATGATGGTAGTCAAATGAGTTATTGGCGACTGCCCTGACCGATGGCGCACCTTCTCGGATTTCTTTCTCATTTCCCTCCATTTTTCTTAATGGCAAGGGGGGGTAAAGCTCTGCTAACTTGGGTAGGTCGAGCTTCCTGTTTTCAATCGAGTAGGGCGACAGTTTCGTCCTTTTCCTAGCCAAACTGCCGATCTAGACCAGAAATCTAGTTCGCTTTTGTAGCTTACTTTACTGCCCTTTCTCGACCCAAAGGCGCTTAAAAAAAGCGGCAGGGGTTTCCATTATGGCTCCACGACTGCGGGAAAGCCAGCGTTCCTCACGCCAGACCAGAGAGATTGAGGCTGGCTGCCTATTGGTGTAATGGCCGCCGAAAATTAAGCACGATCTAAACTTTGACCTAATATTCAGCGCAGCTTTGTTTTCCTCCCTATAGTAGTGATCGCCCGTAAGCGTGGGTAAAACATTGAGGTCGTGGTGAATTATCGTTCATAACTGACGCGATCGCCTTAATTTATTAGATGACAGCCTTCTTCCCTCGGGGTCTTCCGATTTGCCGCTCAGTAAAATTGAAACTACCATTGATGCACAAAGTGTCCGAGAAAAACCAGCGCTATTTGCGGTCTGTCCGTTCAATGTCTTGGCAGTTTTCTGTCAAGTCAGAGCGAACATTCCTGTTCTACATTTACTTTGGATTTGCGATCGCCCCAGGAAAAGAAATTTGTGTCAATTCTTGCCCTGAAAAAGGGTCACTATTTTAAACTATGGGTAAACCCATTGCCTCACTAACGATGAGCTACTGTATTAATCCTCGTTGTCCGCAGCCAGAAGAGCCAGGGGGAGAAATTTTCTGTCGAGCGTGTAACTCCTCCCTCATCGTTAATGATTGCTATCGCGTCCAACGCTTTTTAGGAGGCGGTGGCTTTAGCCGAGTTTATGAAGTCTTGGATGATTTTGGCAACGTCAAAATTTTAAAAATTCTGCACAACGACGATCCCAAGGCAATGGAACTGTTTCAGCAAGAAGCCACAGTTCTCTCCAAACTAAGCCATCCTGGTATTCCTAAAGTTGAACCTAATAGCTATTTTACTTATTTGCCATGCGACAACAGCAACACTCCATTGCATTGTTTGATCATGGAGAAAATTGAAGGAGAAAATCTAGAAGAATTTTTAAGGCAACGCCATTACCGTCATATTTCCCAAGAAACGGCTTTATATTGGCTCAAACAATTGATCGAAATTCTGCAAGTTGTTCACAGCCAAAACTACTTCCATCGCGACATCAAGCCGTCAAATATTATGCTCAGGCGCAGCGGGCAACTGGCGCTTATTGATTTTGGTGCTGCTAGAGAACTGACTCACACGTACATGCAAAAGGTAGAAGGGCAGCAGGTCACAAGTATTATTTCTACTGGTTACACGCCCATTGAACAGCTTAACGGTAAAGCTGTTCCCCAATCGGATTTTTTTGCCCTGGGACGCACATTCATCTTTTTACTAACGGGGAAAGAACCCAAAACCCTAACAGAGGATCCCTGTACTGGTAAGTTAAGCTGGCGGAATCACGCTAGGACATTAGATTCAAGGCTGGCTGATTTAATCGACGAACTGGTTGCGCCCTTCCCCGGCAATCGACCCCAAAATACTCAGACTATTTTGCAACGGCTCAAAGAAATTGAAGGTAATCTAAAACCTTTTTCCGTTCTTCTATTAATTCCTCTGGGATGGCATTTACGGAAACATGGAATTTGGCTAGCGTTAGTTTTTGCGGCCCTAATCAGTGGCGGCTGGTATTGGTTTTCTATATTCCCAGGGTTCCAAGGAAATCATAATATTGTGGTTTTCCCTAGTGGCAGGAAATCTCCTATCACAAATCGCTATAATAGGCTGACCTTAAGTAATACACTGAGATGGAACCTGAAGCTCATGGATTCATTGGGTATTACATCAGAAGGGCAAGTCATAGGGACAGGAAGTGATGACAAGATTATTCATGTTTGGAATTTGGCAACGGGAGAAAATCTCTGCACCCTCAAGGGGCATTCTAGCTGGGTTAGTACCGTTGTGGTCAGTTCTGATGGTAAACAACTAATTAGTGGCAGCAGTGATAACACTATCCGTATTTGGGACTTAGCAACTTGTCAGGAAAGCCAGGTTTTAGCAGTTAACTCTACGGCAAATGCGGTGGCCCTTAGTTCAAAAGGGGGCATCATTGTTAGCGCTCACAACGACAGGAATATCAGAGTTTGGAATTTAGAGACGGGCAAATTGGAGCATAACCTACAAGGACATACGGGTCTAATTAACAGTATCGCTATTAGTAACGATGGGGGTACTATCGTCAGTGGTAGCGACGACAAAACGATAAAAATTTGGAGCCTTATGTCTGACAAGCCCCCGGAGACAATCAATAAACATCTGGATAGTGTTTTAGCCGTTGCCCTCACTCCCGATGGTAGAACCTTGATCAGCGCCAGTGCGGATAAAACCATTAAGCTTTGGAATGTTTCTAATTGCAAGCTACTCCGTTCCCTAGAAGAGCATTCAGAACCCGTCTCTGAAGTATCAGTTAGCCCTGACGGCGATGAAATGGTTAGCGGAGGCTGGGATAATATGGTCAGGGTTTGGCAGGTGCGGTAAGGGTTTCCCATGATTAAGAGCTAAATTGCCAAGATCCCAGGAACCAGTTTAGTCGGTGACGATAATTGTTCCAATCATCCCCGCTTCAGCATGGCCTGGAATGGAGCAGTGCAGCTCGTAGATTCCGCTTCTGAGAGGAACTAAAACCCATTGGGCTTCGGCTTCCGGCTTCAGTTCGACTTCGTGAATCGCGCCTTTAACTTCGACGTTGCCCGCCTCTAGTTTCTGCGTCCAACTGGCGTCTGCAAAATCTTTGGCGGTGAAGTAATGCTTCTGAGGACTGGGATTATCCAGCCAAAGTTGGTAGCGCTGTCCGGCGACAAACAGCAACTGCTCCGGTACAAATTTGAGCGCTCCATCGCGATCGCCTAAACTGACGTGAATTTCTGTGGCGGGTTGTTTGGTAATGGGCAGGGCCATCGCCGCTGCGGGGACGAACCAAAGGCTGAGCAAACAAAAACCGAAGGTCAATAGCATTTTCCCAGTTTTCATGGCGTTTGATCTCCCTAGAGATACTTCTGTAACAATAAGGCTAATTTTTTCCTGAGTTGCGGCGGGGGCTTGGGCCAGGGGGGTGAGGATGGCGTATTTGAGGGCTGAGTGGGCCGCAGACGGGGGCGGGGAGTTGTGGAGGCGGCGTACGGTTTCCTGGATGACTTTTTGGGCATTAACGGCGTTACGGTGCAGATTTTCAATCACCATCTCCACGGTTACGCTATCGTGGTCGGGATGCCAGCAGTCGTAATCGGTGACTAGAGCCAGGGTGGCGTAGGCAATTTCCGCTTCTCGGGCCAGCTTGGCTTCGGGAAGATTGGTCATGCCAATAACCGTCGCGCCCCAACTACGGTACAAATTAGACTCGGCTTTGGTCGAAAAGGCCGGGCCTTCCATACACAGGTAGGTTCCGCCCCGGTGTAGCGAAATCTCTGGGAGGGATAGATCGGCGATCGCTTCTGCCAGAACTGCCGCTAAATTCGGACAAATCGGGTCGCCGAAGGCGATATGGGCAATAATTCCCCTCCCCAAAAAGGTAGAGGCACGCTGCTTGGTGCGATCGATGAACTGATCGGGAACGACCAGATCCAGGGGTTTGACGGTTTCTTTTAGGGAGCCGACGGCAGAAGCAGAGATAATATATTCGACGCCCAACTGCTTCATGGCGTGAATATTAGCTCGAAATGGCAGTTCTGAGGGCATGAAATGGTGATTGCGACCGTGGCGGGGTAAAAATGCCACTGTTGCGCCTTCTAGTTCACCTACGATCAAGGCATCGGAGGGCGGGCCAAACGGAGTGTTGAGCGGGATTTCTGTAACTTGCTTAAGCGCCTCCATTTTGTAGAGTCCGCTGCCACCAATAACGCCAATTTTTGCTTTCACCATGAGTCTTGCCCCAAATATACGGTTCTCGCCCTGTTATTGTAGCGGGATTTCCAGGGATTGACCGAGGCTGCCCTGAAGCTTGGGGCGATCGCCAAAGCC
>JAAUTE010000189.1 GCA_012031815.1 Chloroflexaceae bacterium | reverse complement strand
CTCACTCAATTGCTCGAGGGTACTTTGGCGATGCCAGCGAAATACATTTCGGCCCGTTTCGTTAAACCCTTGATTGAGAGCAATAAAACGACGAAACGCCTGCTCGTCTGCCAGGGACTCCTGGGACAAATTCCATAGGGGGGTCGGTGCATCCACAATCGGTCTTAAATAAGGCCGTTCTTCCCCATTCCAAATATCGCTAAAGTTGGCCGTGACCCCTCCCGTCGTGGAAGAGTAGAGGGCATCCACCAATTCGTTGTTGTAGGTCAACACTAAGCCTTTGGTTGCGGCGATCGCCCGATCGGCCTGGGGACTGGTTCCGCTGAGTCCGTAATACACCTGACAGTGGGTATCCGCGCAGAGCTGGTAGTTATCTGCCTCAAAGCGCCGCAGATTTCGCAACGCATAGGTACGGGCAATGATAGTCTGGGCTGCGATCGCCGCCGCCGGTGCCTGGGGGCCAATTTCGTGGGGAACCACGCCCCGCAAATAGGTTTCCAAACCCACTTCGTTGACCAGGGTATAGGTTCCATAGGCATTGGGCTGAACCTTTAAACTGCCTCCGTACAACCGATAGTCTTGAGGAGTCTTGCCTTGGCCCACCCGGATCTGAGCGTCACTGGCCACAATCTGAATTTCCGTCAAACTGTAGTGCTTGCCTGCCACCGTAAAAGTAACCCGGGGTTTCGCCCTCAACAGGGCCGTTTCTAAATAGGGTTCGTTAATTCCCTGATTTTTAAGACTCTCCAACAGCAAGCGGCGCAGCAATGGCGTGCGGTAAACGGCTCGCTTGGCCCAAACCTGCCAGCGATCGGGTTGGGTAATTTCTACGGCTAGACCCCGCTCGCGCCACTGCTCGGCACTGTCTTCCGCCGTTTCAAAGGTGCTATGGTCGCTGAGAACGAGGCGCTCTGAAACCACAGGCTGGGACAATTCAGCCGCTTCTATCTCCAAGGTCACGGCCTCGGTTTTGAGACTTTGGGGTTGCGGCTCCCCCGGAACGGTGAGGGTCAGGGTATTTCCCGGCGTACTGGCAAGGCGCAGCGCCGTCGGTCGGTCTGCTTGCCCGAAACGCTGTATGATTCCGATTTGTAGTTTTACTTCTGCCCGAACCCCATCGGCCAGGATCAGATTCACCAGGGTCACCAGGATAACCCAGCCGCAATTCAACAGCCGCGACCGGGGTTGCTTACGTTGCTCGTGTATCAAGTTCATGTTTATCGGGTCACCTTTGAGCCAAAAGCAGATTGGGGCGGACAATTCCCTGATTTTATGAAACGCGATCGCGAAATTTTAGCAACCGACTGCCGGCCAGTTGTCTACTGGGGTGTCACCTCCAACAACACCTCTCCCTGCATCAAGCGTTCGGCGGCGGCCAGCAATTCGTCTTCAATGTAGGGTTTCGTGAAGTAGCCCTTAGCCCCCCGCTGGGCAGCAATTTTACGATGGCGCTCGGCTCCGCGAGAAGTAATCATGGCCACTGGAATATTAGCTAAGGTCTCCTGTTCTTGGAGGACAGAGAGCAAATCCAACCCATTCATGCGGGGCATTTCGATGTCGCAGAACACCACATCAAAGGGCAAGCCCGCTCGGAGTTTATCCAGGGCTTCCTGACCGTCCCGGGCCTGTTCCACCCGATAGCCCGCTTTCTTAAAGGTCATGGAGAGCATTTCTCGCACCATCACCGAGTCGTCTACGATCAGCACCATCGGTTCGGATTTAAAGCTAGCCACGGAAGGTATCGCAGCAGGCGGCTCCGGCTCAAGAATGGGCTGAACTCTGGCTTTACGAGCGCTATTTTCCAGCAAGATCTGTCCCCCTAGCATCCGCTGGGCCGCATCTAGAATATCTCGCTCCGTGTAGGGCTTGGTAAAGTAACCGCTTGCCCCCAGATCCGCTGCCACTTTGCGGTGGCGTTCGGCACCCCGCGAGGTCAGCATCGCTACCGGAATCAGAGATAGCCCGTCTTCTTTTTGCATGCGCGAGAGCAATTCCAAGCCATTCATGCGAGGCATTTCAATGTCGCAGAACACCAAGTCGCAGGGCAAGCCAGAACGCAGTTTCTCCCAAGCTTCCTGGCCGTCGCGAGCCTGCTCCACCCGATAGCCAGCTTTGCTGAAGCTGATGGAGAGTAATTCCCGCACCGTGATCGAGTCGTCCACCACCAGCACCAGGGGTTCCCGTTTCTGCTCCACTGGTTCGGCCTGCTGCTGTTCGTAAACCGCCGTTTTTTGCCAGAGATGAGTGCTGCTCTCGGTACGCATACGACCTTGGGCAATTTCGATCAATTCCAAAACATCCCCGATGGGCATGACGCTGCCATCCCCTAAGACCGTCGCCCCGGCAATGCCCGCAGGTTTAGGAACGGGCCCTTCAATTTGTTTGATAACGATTTCTTGCTCGCCTAGGATGTGATCGATTTGGATGGCGAGATAATTCCCCGCCCCCCGCAGCACCACAATGGAGAGGGTGTCATCCTCTTGCTTGCCGCCATAGACTGTACCGCGACTCAATTGACGATTGTAGTTAAGCAGATCGCCCAGGGAGCGGAAGGGCAGCAGTTTGTTGTCCAGAGAATGCATTTTTGTCCGTCTTCGTTGAGCTGAATGTCGCTGGGCAGGAAATCCCGTGCCCCTTCTACCCCGTCCATTGGGAAGGCAATGCGAGCGCGATCGGACAGGCAACTGAGGGACTTGGAAATACTCAGGGTTAGGGGCAAGCGAATGGTGAAGGTGGTGCCTTTCCCGATGGCCGAATCGATACCAATCGTGCCGCGAATGGCATCTAAACTGGTACGTACCACATCCATGCCCACGCCCCGACCGGAAAAGTCATCGGCTTGATCCTTGGTGCTAAAACCGGGATGGAACAGCAAGTCATAGATGTCTTGGTGGGAGAGGCTCTTGGCTTCACTTCTGGTAATCAGTCCTTTTTCGATGGCCTTGGCCTTGACCAGTTCGGAGTTAATGCCTGCCCCGTCGTCGGCAACGGAAATAACAGTTTGGTTACCCTGAAGAAAAGCTTTTAGAGTGATGCGACCGACGGGGGATTTGCCTCGGCTCTGGCGCTCTTGGGGCGTTTCGATCCCGTGGGTGATGGCGTTGTTGACCAAGTGGGTCATGGGATTGTAGAGATGCTCCAGGATCATTTTGTCGATCAGGGCATCCCGTCCTTCGACCACTAGCTCGGCCTGTTTATTAAGGCGGTGGGAAATGTCTCGTACGGCTCGCGGGAGGCGATCGGCGGTTTGGGCGAAGGGAACCATGCGCGACTTGTTGACACCTTCTTGGAGTTGGGTGGTGACTTGACGCAGGTTGCGGGCCACCTGTTCGGTTTCGTCCACCAAAAATTGAATGTCAGAGGCTGATTCCCGCACGCGCACGATCAGTTCGATCATTTCCTGGGAGAGCAGGTGGAAGCCAGTAAAGCGATCCATTTCTAGGGCATTGAGTCCCTGGTCGTCGCTGCCGCTGTCACTGCTGGGGACGCGGTAGCCGCCGCTGCCGCCACCACCTTGGTTGCCCCGGCTTGCTAACAAAGCGCCTTCTAGCAGGGTGCGTTCGTATAAATCCTGCATCCGTCCGCCCACATCGCTCAGCTTCTGCACCTGATTGAGCAGGTTGTCGAGAAATTGGCGCAGGCGTTCCTGTTCCCCTTCCAAGGCGTTGCGGTTGACCACCAGTTCCCCGATCAGGTTGTTGAGGGTGTCAAGCTGGCGCACGGGAACCCGCATGGTTTGCTCGAAGGTGCGTGCCACGGGGGCGCGGTTCTGGGGTCGCTGGCGGGTGGGAGATTTGGTCGCAGCTTGGCGCGCGATCGCCCGATTGGTTTGCTCAAGGAGTTGTTCGAGATCGCGGAATTGATCGTCACGCAGGCGGTTGAGATGAGACTGGCTCTCTGGGCTGGCAGCGTCTTCGATGAAAGCTTCTAGCTCGCCAAAGTTCAATGGCCCGTTGGCAGACGGGGGCGGGGCGGCCAATAATCCTTCCAATTCGGGAAAGGAATCGTAGAAAACCAGGGGTATGGCCGGGTCGGCGTTGAAATCAAGCTTCAGCAGTTGCGCTAACTCGTCAGCCGGGGTTAGGGCAGATTCTGCTGACCGGGGTTCTGACGTCGCAAAAAGAGACAGTAATTCCTCGGTAGCAGCGGAGGGGGCAGTCCCTGGGCCGCTGGCGTCCTCAAACAGAGCCAGAAATTCGTCCGCAGTCTCGTTATTTTTGGATTCTTCTCCCACCAGGGTGTCGGTGCTGGCGGCATCGCTGAAGGGATCGAACAGGGTTGGGAAATCCGCGACCGGTTGGACGGGTTGGGGCGCGGCTGGAGTGGAAAAAATCGCCGTTGGCTCGTCGCCGTCAAATTCTGCGTCCGTCGGCTCTAGGACAAGGGTGTCTTCCCGCGATTGGGTGCTGGTCTCGGTTAGGGCCGGATCTTCTAACCAAAAATCCTGCTGGGTGGGGACGACTGCGGTCGGAGTTTCCTGCCATTGGGTCTGCTGGACGATTTGGGCGGCTACCTGGGGCGCCAGTACTCGCAACGGTTCGCCGATCAAGAGATTTCGTCCCTGGCCTTCCTTGACCAGCTCGGCAGCGGCTTTGATTTCCCGCACGATCAGGCGAGCAGTGGCCTGGTAATCATGGCGGCGATCGCCAATGGCGGCCTTGGCGGTTTCACTCAGCTCGACCCAGGGGCGCAGCTTGCACTTTTGACCGAGGGCGGACAGTTCTTCGCAGAGGGCTTGGAAGCGCCGCCGCTGGGGGTCTCCTTCCCCTTGCTTGATGAGCTGGAGCATGTCGGCCAGCTTGAGAAAGGCTTCTTTATAGAAGGCGTTGCGCCATTCGGGTGACTTTTGCCGAGCGCTAGATGCGGAAGTCGGGGGCTGTTGATTCACGAGCAGTAGTCCTCAGCCTTGTGCAAACGGGATCGAGGGGGCCAGCCAAGCAGTCTCAACCTTAGCAACGACTGGACGTTTCTATCCCAAATATACCCAGGATTTCCCCGGTTAATCCCATTGATACTATAGTCTATGGTCTTGTTCCTTTTGGAGGCGATCGCAGCCCTCTGCCGGAAAAATCCCAGATTTATTCTTCCACCCGGTAGCCTAATTCGGCCAGGCGGAGCTTTGACTGCCGCCACTTGGGTTCGACTTTCACAAATAAATTTAGGTAGACATCGCCGTCAATGAGAGCTTGAATTTGCTGGCGGGCTTGGGTGCCGATTTCCTTGAGCATGCTGCCGCCGCGACCGATGATAATGCCTTTTTGGGAGCTGCGCTCAACGTTGATGGCCGCAAAAATGCGGGTGATGGTGGGGGTTTGCTCAATGCGGTCTACGGCGATCGCCACGGCGTGGGGAATCTCTTGGCGGGTGAGGAGCAGGATTTGTTCGCGGATCAGCTCGCCGATAATGAAGCGTTCTGGCTGATCGGTGACCAGGTTGGGCGGATAGTAGTAGGGGCCGCAGGAAAGCCGTTCTTCAAGGAGGGACTGGAGTTGGGGAATGCCGGCTCCGGTCAGGGCGGAAAATTTGACCCTCGGCCAGCCGCGGGGCGGCGGCCAGGTCGTCGTAGCTGCTATCCAGATCGGGGGCGTCTTCGCCTTGTAGATCGGCTTTGTTGAGGCCGAGGATAACGGGGGTGGCTGAGCGGCAGAGGAGGTCGGTAATGAAGCGATCGCCGCGCCGGCGGGGTAGAGGCATCCACAACCATCAGCACCAAATCGACGCTTTCAATGGCTTTTTGGGCAGTTGCCACTAAAATACGGCCCAGTTCGTGATGGGGCTTGTGAATGCCGGGGGTATCGACAAAAATTAGTTGGGCCGTTGCCGTAGTGAGGATGCCGCGCAGCCGATTGCGGGTGGTTTGGGCCACGGGGGTGCGATCGCAATTTTTTGTCCGACCAGATGGTTCATCAGGGTAGACTTGCCCACATTGGGCCGCCCGACAATGCCCACAAACCCCGATTTAAAACCGGCGGGGGCCGCAGGAATCAAGGTGTCTTCCGCGCTGGCCAGGAGGCGATCGGAAACGATGAGATGGTCTTGGTCTTCCATACCGGGTGATTGCCACTGGGATAGCTGGTTACCTCTTCTAGCCCAATCATAGGGCGGGTTGCTCATTCCTTCATCAAGGCAAGAACATACTCTCCCTGGTTGACAGCTTGATTGGTGGAGAGATCCGAGACAAATCCCGTAGCTTCCGCATAAATTGGCAAGATGCTTGGCGGCTGTCCCTTAGGAAAACTGAGCAGCTCATAGAGCAATTGGCCCGTTTTGACTTGAGTTTTGAGGAAAACCCGCTTTAAAATTGTGCCGCCCCTGGGGGCATAATATCGCTGGAGTTGGTCTTTGGCGATCAATTTAATTGTACGTTGGGCGATTGAACTATCAGATTTGACGACTCCTTGAGCCGCCAGATAATTTTTAATGCCGCTGAAACCGAGGGCAATAGATTCAGGCTGCATTTGCATACCGCCACCGTACTCCAGCGTCCAAGATTCCAGGTGAAACTGAAGGTTCCGGCCCAGTTTGGCCAAGGTTTTTTCCAGGGCGAGCCAGGGTTTCATAAAGGCTTCGTCAAAGGATTCGCCGCTGCACTCGTCCATCAAAATGCCCCACTCCAGAAGGAAATAGGGGGCACTGGCCTGGCGGCTGGCAAAACAAAACAGGTAGTCGGTGCCCTGATTGCTAGAGCTGTGGAGGTCGAGGAGGTAATCGGCGTCGAGGCAGAGGGATTGGAGTCGGTAGCGGTAGTGACGGCTGGTGTCCTGGCTGGGGGGACTTTCTAGGGCGTCTAGCTCTTGTTTAAAGGCTGTTTTGAGGCGATCGCGAAAATTGTGAACGATGGTATCGGCGTCGAGGGTCAGTTGGGTTTGGGCAAAGTCTTCTAGATCGGAGCAAACCTTTGTGTAATCCCAGAAAATGCGGTTCCAGTCCCTGCCGTCGTAGCTGTTGAAGCGCCCGCTGGTGAAATAATGGTTGCGCTGGTTGGCGCTGAGGGGATTGCAGTGGGGAACCAGCCAGATTTCCCCCTGGAGTTGCTCGCCATCCAGGGTAGCCAGCCATTCCATAAGGCGGTAGATAATGGCATTACCCACAATTTCCGCCCCGTGGAGGTTGGCTTGAATGTACACTTTTTGCCGGGCCGCCCTGCATAGCGGTAAGCCTGCAACCAGAGGCGATCGCCGGAGGACAGTTGCACGAGATCGACGGTAATAATTTCGGGAACCATAGTCAGTCCTTGAGGCAGGGAGTGAATGGCAGCAGCGCGGGTTTCGGGTCTGGAGCCGATTGGCGTAAAATAACCGTAGCAAAAAGCTGTCCCCCAGGATGGTGCTTGCATTCCCCTTATTTTTGGTCAGGCAGGAGGGCTAGATTGAGATGACCCAGCAACCCCAACCGTCCCAGGCTTCCCCCGCAGAGTCCTTAACTCGTCTGCGAGCCACCCTTGAGCGCTTGCAGCAGGTGGCCGAGCGCCTGGAAGCCCAGCCTGATTGCACCCTACCCGCACCAACCCTCCTGGATCTGGCCCGGCGCACCGAAGAATTGGCGATCGCCCTCAATCTCTCCTCAGAGGCCGCCACCCCTCTCCCAGCCAAATCCACCAGCCAGAGCCTTTCCCCAAAACCCTGGCAGAAAACCCTGATTACCTGGGGATTAATCGCTACGGCTACGGCTCTGTCCCTCTGGCTTTTGATAACCGTCGCCTTGCCCCGCGCCCTAGCTCCCACCGCCGCTCCCACCCCAGCCCTCACTCAAGCCCCCATCCCCGCCTCCCGCCCCAGC
>JAAUTE010000188.1 GCA_012031815.1 Chloroflexaceae bacterium | reverse complement strand
ATGAGGAGAAACTGGGGTTTGAGAATTGTGCCAGCGGTTTCAGCCGGAGAAGCTATTATAGTGAAAACGATTCTGACACACAGAAGCTTCTTGCTAAAAAAGAGAGAAAATCAGGAAAGAATTATTAATAGAGTGCTTTTTGTGTAATGATTGAGTTAGCCAATTCCACCGCTCCACCGCCAGCCCCCACCGATGCCTTGAGCGCCTGCGTAGATACCCTCGGCCTCAAACAGCTGACGCGCCACCTATTTTTGTGCGCCGACCAGACTAAACCTCTCTGTTGTAGCAAGGAAACCAGCTTAGAATCCTGGGAATACCTTAAAAGTCGCCTTAAAGCATTAAACCTAGATCGCCCCAACGAATTAACCTCCCACTGTATTTTTCGCACCAAAGCTAACTGCCTCCGCGTCTGCATGGACGGCCCTATTTTGCTCGTTTATCCCGATGGCGTCTGGTATCGTCACGCAACCCCAGAAGTTATAGAGCGAATTATTCAGGAACATTTTACTGGGCAACCAAAATTGTCAGTTGAGTATGCTTTTTTTGTCCAACCCCTAGAGGCATCGGCAGCAGGCTCAGGTAAAAATTCCTAAAAAAAAGTGGTGGAGACGGGTCTATTTTCTCCACCCAATGGTTTCATCTAATCTTTACTACAGCCTGGAACTATTTCTTAAACTAAATTTTCGGTTCTGAGGATTCGTGATAGGGATCGCCTTCAAAAGGCTGTGCGCCAGTGGCAGGATAACGATCGTCGTTGGGGCCGAAAATGCGGGCGATCGCTTCGGAGAAGAATTTGCCAATATTTCCAATGAGTTTTCCCATACTGGTCTCCTTAAAGGGGGGTATCGTTGGTAAAAGTTGCTAAAACTTTAACTCAGCCGAAACCTGTCGCCGATGAATCCGGCATTAAGCTAATGTTTTTTATTTACAGATCGATCCTAGCTAGAATTGCTGTGACTGCCGACTTCCACGCCGTGATCGCAACATTTTTTGAAAAAACTTTGTGTTCCTTTTTCTGATGTTCTGTAGGGCGCTTTTGGGGTTTGTTAGGAAACGGCTTGAGAAAGAGACTCAAGGCAAGGATAATCGGGATAGGCTCCCAGGAGCTAGTGAATATAATTGCCAAGCTAAGTTAAGGAATTCTTCACAATGACCCTTAAATATTTGCCCGGTCGCACCTTTCCGTTGGGAGCTACAGTTTCCGCGGAAGGCGTCAATTTTTGTGTTTATTCTGCTACCTGTGCCAATTTAGAACTCCTGTTGTTTGACGCGCCGGATGCAAAAAAACCGGCTGCCGTACTGCCCTTCGATCGCAAGCAACATCGCAGCGTTCACTACTGGCATATGTTTGTGCCGGGCCTTAAGGCAGGGCAAATCTATGGCTATCGGGCCTATGGCCCCTTTGCCCCAGAGCGGGGGTTGCGCTTTGACGGCAGTAAGGTTCTTCTTGATCCCTATGCTAAAGCGATTGTGGGCTGGGACACCTATAGCCGCGAAGCTGCCTGCTATCCCGGCGATAATTGCGATCGCGCTCTGAAAAGCTTGGTGGTAGACCCCACAACCTACGACTGGGAAGATGACATTCCCCTACAAATCCCCTACGCCAAAACCGTGATTTATGAATTGCATGTCGGGGGCTTTACTCGCCATCCCAATTCTGGCATCGCTGCCGATAAACGGGGGACTTACGCAGGATTAATCGACAAAATTCCCTATCTTAAGGATTTAGGCGTCAATGCGGTAGAATTGCTGCCCGTTCATCAATTCGACGAACAGGATGCCCGACCGGGATTGGTGAATTACTGGGGCTATAGTACCTTGAATTTTTTTGCACCTCACTGGCAATATAGCGCTTGCCGAGACCCCTTGGGTGCGGTGACTGAATTTCGAGATATGGTGAAAGCCTTGCATCGGGCTGGCATTGAGGTGATCCTAGACGTAGTTTTTAACCATACAGCAGAGGGCAACGAAGACGGCCCGACCATTTGCTTTAAGGGGCTGGACAATCCTACTTACTACATCCTGGAATCCAACCCGATGTATTATGGTAACTATACAGGGTGCGGCAATACGGTCAAAGCCAACCATCCCATTGTGGGGCGGCTAATCATCGATAGCTTGCGCTATTGGGTGACGGAGATGCACGTAGATGGCTTTCGCTTTGATTTGGCCTCCATTTTTTCCCGGGGGGTGTCTGGCCGTCCCGAAGTGCGATCGCCAATTCTTTGGACAATCGATACCGATCCCAACTTAATTGAATCCAAAATGATTGCTGAAGCTTGGGATGCGGCGGGCCTCTACGGGGTAGGGCAATTTATCAGCACCAGCGATCGCTTTGCGGAATGGAACGGGCCGTTTCGGGATGATGTCCGCAGCTTTATCAAGGGAGATGAGGGCAAGCTCGGTAGATTTGCAGCGCGTTTGCTGGGAAGCCCGGATATTTATCACCATGTTGACGGGGTTTCCGAGCGCAGTATTAATTTCATCACCTGCCACGATGGATTCACGCTCAATGATTTGGTTTCCTACAGTCATAAACACAATGACAGTAATGGGGAAGACAATCGCGATGGTGCGAATGATAATTGCAGTTGGAATTGTGGCAGTGAAGGGATTACGGATGACCCTGCCGTGGAGGGTTGCGATCGCGCCAGATCAAGAATTTCTGGGTAGCGCTGTTTATGTCCCAAGGAACGCCGATGCTATTAATGGGCGATGAAGTACGGCGAACTCAGCAGGGAAATAATAACGCTTACTGTCAGGATAACGAGCTGAGCTGGTTTGACTGGAGCTGTGTGGAAAAGCACCAAGATTTACGGCGGTTCGTCAAAGAAATGATTAAATTTACCCAATCCCTGCATCTATTCGCTCAGGAATATTTTCTGCAAATTGATGAAGACCCGCAGTTTCCGCACCTGATCTGGCACGGCGTTAAATTAGGTCAGCCAGACTGGAGTGACCATTCCCATACCTTGGCCTGCACACTGCATTTTCCCGAAAAGCAAGAACGGCTTCATATCATTTTTAATGCCTACTGGGAAACACTGACCTTTGAGCTGCCGCCGCCCTTGGAACCGCACAGTACTTGGTGTCGCATTGTTGATACCGCCTTGTCTGCTCCAGAGGATTTTTGCCCCCCGGAAATAGCCCCTGCCGTTGGACAGTTGGAGTATGCGGTAGCGCCCCGATCGAGTGTGGTTTTGATGGCTCGCTGGGAGTAATTGTACTTAGCTGCTGGGAGGCGTCAGGGATTCCCGGTGAGTTTGTATTGCCAGGAACCCCCGACAAACCCTGAAAGCTGACATTGCCAGCCCTTGCAAGTTTTTTGCCCTGTACTCCAAAGACCGAATCTCTTCCAAGTAAGTAACTATAATTACTGGGCTGAGGACTCGGTGCGTGGGCATAATCCCTGAAAACACTCCGTTCTTGACGGTGAAGACCACAACGACAGGGGACATTGTATCAGCTAAAATACATAGACAATCCGCTCATTGCGGAAACTTGGGCAACCTTAAAGGTTCGGTAAAGATACGGAAAATATTGCATTTTTGGCATTGGTGGTTAAAGTAGTTTGGAGCGGAAACTGACGGTAAATTCAGTATTTCGTGGACTACAGCCTTAACCCCTATGTTGAAAGCTATGAAATTCACTTATTCCCTGTCGATTCTAACCGTGGCATCCGCTATCCTAGGAAGCGTTGCTGGAGGCGCTGGTGCTGTAACTGTCTCCCTTGGAACCCCATTTCCGGTTTTTGGGGATGTTTATAATCAGTTTCTCAATCCGCAAAGTCAATCCTTTCTGTTGATCGGGAACGGCCCGGTGAATCAAGTGGGGAATCAACCCGGCGTCGGTCAGGCAATTAATGTCAACAACTTCGAGTTGGGAGCCATCAAAGCTCCTGTGCCTTCCCCATCTAGTTTTGGCCCCAACACCAACGGGCCGGGGTTGCTGGGCAATGTGCTGGACATTCCCACTACCGCAGCTAGGGTAGGAACGGGGGTAGATTTTAGCGGTAATATTGCCATTACCAACAGTAATGGAGTTTTTAACCTGCAAGACGTGGGGGTTTTCGCCGATCCTACCATCGGTATCCGCTGCGCTCAAAGCGTGAGTGCTTGTGACGATGGCACCCAAAACTCTTTCTTCAACGACCCGAATCAGTTTCCCAATACCTTTGTTGCCAATTCCGGTTCTCCCTCTGGTACGAACAATACTACAGGTAGTGGTGTTGGCGTCAACCCCAACCAAGCCGCTCAGAATACTCGCATTGACGAACCCCTCTCTACGGGCGTGACAGGAAACGTAAATTTTACCGCCTTAAGCAACGAAATCTTCACCGGGCCGAACAGTGAAAACAGCATCATTCCTGGATTGGCAGCTACCGGGAGCCTGACCGTCAATGATGGGACGATTCAACCTTCAGATTCGGCAATTTTTGCTGGCAGCCCAGGGTTGGGCAGCTTTAGTCGCTCTAATTCAACCAGAAGTGGTGGAACTGAATCTGTGAGCGGCGGGACGTTTACCTTGGGGTTGTCTTCTGGCTTGCACGTGATTGATATTCTCACCAATGGCAATGATTTTCAGCTTGATGGCGTTAATTTCGTCATCGACGGCCCCAGTGATGCTTTTGCTATCTTTCGCCTGCCGAACACCCGTAACTTCTTAATTAGCAACTCTAACGTCCTGGCTGGCGACTCTATCGGCTTAAACAATATCCTCTTTTTCTCAAATAGAAACGATAATAGTCAACATTTCAACTTCAACAACACTGTCATTAATGGTGTTGCTTTTCACACGACAGCACAGGCGGGTGGCGAGATTGTGATCAACAATGCAGAGGGTTGTACTCAATTGGTTGCTGACAGAATTAATCTAAACGACGTGCGCTTCAGGCGGTGTGCTTTTAGAACTGAAGGTGAACCTGTCCTCGAAGTTCCTGAACCTACGACTGTGCTGGGTCTGTTGGGAATCATGGGAATAGGCGGTGTGTTTGCAAGACGTAAACATCAGTCATAGTCGATGGTTCGCGGTGTTGATTTGCCAAGCTTTACCCTGGAAAGGGCTAGGTCATTGTCGTCAACCTCGCCAACACCAGGGTTTGCAGCAAATATTAAATTGATTGGGCAGGGAATGCTTGCTCCATTACTCGTCCCTGAAGCGATCGCAATTTTTTCGGGACTATAATTCGAGGGGTTCAGCGGGAACAATGCACATCAGGGTTGCACCTTCAGGCTGGGGTTCTGCGGGTTTTAATTGCAGCCATTCGTGGAAACTGATACCGAGTTTGGCAATGGTTTTAACTTCGATTTCGTAAGCTTCAAATCGGCGATCGCTTTCCACCATCGATTCCATATCTTCTAACATTTGTGGCAATCGCTGAATTACTTCATCCCTTGTTTCTTGCTTGATTCCCCAAAAATCTTTTTTAAATTTTGATTTCTCAATTACTGAGGCAGGCAGTGACTCAATCCATTTATTAAATTGATTGTCATTTGAAATGAATTCATTTCGCATCAACTCGAACGCTGAATTTTCATCAAGTTCAGGATTTTTCCATTGGTAAATCTTTGTCAGTCGAGATAAATCAGTTTTCTCTTTTAAGGCAGGATGTAAGTACATTAAAGGGCAAGAGGTAAGTAACAAATCAACATATTTTTCGACTCTCAAGCGTACTTGAGCTGAACCTTCGCGGAAACGTCTTGTTGCTGTTTCAAACTCTTCCAATTCTAAATAACATCTTGCTTCGGCAATGTAGGCAAGATAGAGAGTTAGTAAGTATTCGTCACTGATTTGGCTTTTTAACTCCAACTCTTTGTCAACAAAATCTGTGTAGATGTGTTCCGCTTCCAAAAACCGATTAATAGCGTTTAAGGCAGAGTTTCTTCGATTCTCCCCTTTCGTCATAGTAAAAGCATTAGAAGCTAAGTCTAAAGCAGCACGGAAGTTGGCATAAAAGCTTAAATCTATTTTGTGATCGATTTTCTGGAGAATTTCCTGAGCTTTTTGCAGGCGTTGTTCTAACCCCTTGAGGCGTTGAGCAATCACAGCAAACCCCATCACTGAAACGCCTAGATTCAAAATACTGGCAGCTGAAGTTAAGGTTAACACGCCTTGAATCGTATCTAGTCGTTGATTGACAGCAGCAAAACCTTTGAGAGAAAGTCCTGCATTGACCCCTTGCATTGCGAGATTAAAAACTCCCGTTGCAGGATTAAGATTCGTCATCAACGGATTAAAAACACCCCCAGGAACAACAGTTGGATCTAAGCTAAACTCACGAAGCCACATCACAACCCGCTTAGTTGCCATCTCTCGAACAACTCCGCCGACTCTTTCTAAACTTCCGTTGGCTAACCCCTCGGCAATAACGCCAGGAACGTCAAATGTCAAGTCGAGCAACGCCATAATTCTAATCTCCAAGTTTGTCTACTTTTCTACAGGTTTAGTTTACCCATTAATTTCAATAAATTAACTACAGAACTGGCTAAATTAAGTTGTGATCGCATTTTTGCTGAGGCCGATATGCTAGAATTGTCCTAAAATAACTAAAAATTCAGGGATTTAAGATGATTGAGACAGTTTTAAGTCTAATCGGCCTGGCCGGCGCGGCTCACGGATTCTTGCAACAATTCCAGTCTTCGGAACAGGGGGAAAACGTAAAAGTTGATTTTACTATTACTGAAATAGAACTACGGTTTACTTGCGATGATAAACATCTGGGAGATTTTCGGGTTGGTGTTTATCAGGAAAGCGAACAAGTGGCTTATCTAGAAGGCAAGAATCAAATTGATTTTACTCCCGCCATCGGATTTAATCATCGCAACTATTCACCCGAAGCCCTTTTTTTAATGTTTCACATGGCCCGCTGTTATCGGGAATTGCAGCGTACTGGCAATATTGATTATGCTAAAGGTTACGATTATTTTCGCAACAAGCTCATTGCTACTTTAACTGAAAAGATATCAAACACAGAATCTGCTCCCTTATTCTAAGGTGATTAAGTTGCACGGGTTGCGATCGCCCAGCTTTATCTCAATTTCTCTAGCAGAATTATTCTTTCAATGCCTCAGCCCGTCGCTCGGCAATTAATTCGTCAGCCAAACTTATTTCAGCGGGAATGTTAGCAAAGCGAGATTGAAGCCGATCGTACAGAATCTCGTTAGGTGTGGCTTCTTCAGGCAATCGCCCGATTAGTCGCTTAGCTATTTCCTTCGCTGTCTCAGCCATGATTTTTTCGCCGCCACTGTTTTTCCTCATGTTAGCTTGAGCGCGATCGCCAACCCGGTTCCATCCAGACACAAATCCGCGATCGCATCACCAGACCCAATCTTGCAGGCGATCGCCCAATGGAGCAAAAACCTTGATGCTTCCAGACAGGGCTAGACCAACCGAGGAAAATCTAATTTACTAGCCAACTCATAGCTAAAGCGATCGACCTATGCTAGATTAATCCTGCAAGAACCGCTACAACTCATTGAAATCGTGGAAAATGACCGCGAACTGGCCGCCAATATCCTTGATCTTTATCAATCGGCTCTGGCCAACCGCATGAACGAAATCATGAAGGTGCTGACCATCATCGCAACGATCTTTATTCCTCTGACCTTTATCGCCGGTGTGTACGGCATGAACTTTGAAAACATGCCGGAACTGCACACGAGGAACGGCTATTTTGTCGTGCTCGGCATGATGGCCATTCTAGGCTTCGGCATGTTCGCCTGGTTCATTCGTAAAGGATGGCTGAGCCGCAGCCGGAAGAAATAGCCGGCGCGACCGGGGCTTCCTGTTTTCATCATTGAAAAG
>JAAUTE010000187.1 GCA_012031815.1 Chloroflexaceae bacterium | reverse complement strand
GAAGCCAGTACTTTTGCGGGGGCAGCGCCTTGGCTCGTCTCCCGTGGCGTTGAGGTGATTAACCTGGATTTAGCCGAGTGCAAAGCCTTGATGGAGCAGTTCATCGCGGCAACCCCAAATTATGGTACGAAGACATCGGCCAGTAGGGGCGATCGCCTGTGGGTTCTCAAGGAGAGTTCCCGAAATCTTGGCGGCTGGGCGATCGATGGGACAGTGAGCGCTGGAACCCAGAGCAGGTAAGCTTAATTAAATCCCCCTGCTGGCCAGCAAGAGAGACTCCCGTTCGCAACCGCAAATTAAGAGCCAGCCCCAAAAAAACCTTTTGATGTTTAAATTCTGATTTGACCTATGGGACGTAACGCAAAGCTACGCAAACAGCGCAAAGCCGGAACCCTGCCCCAGGACAGCCCAACTCCGGACAGCCAGTCCTCTCCCCAGTACGAAGTCCCCGCCCCACCCGTTCCAGAAACCGGCCCCGGCTTCGCCCAAGGACTCTTTAAAAAATTCACTGCCGCCCTTGGCTTTGGCAAAAAACAACCGACCTCCCCCTCGATGCCGCCCAGCTCATGGAAACAGCCATCGACGCCAACCAAGAAATCCTCGGCGCGATCGCCTGGGAAGGCTACAAAAAGAAAGGGCGGGGTCTGGTCTTAATCGAGCAGAAGCAGAACACCCTCAAATTACGCTACCTGGTTCGTTCGGCTTTTAGGAAACAGTTTTCCTCCTCGGAAATCGAAACCCTCAACGAACTCGCCGAGCATTACGACCCAGAAACCCAAATCATTCCCTGTTTGATCCTGCGCCGGGGGGATATTTTTACTAGCTCGCCCACAACCACCGAACCCGCCCCACCCAACTGTCACTTTCCCAGCGAAGCACAACCGGATTAAGGCTCCTGACCCTGAAATACAAATAAAAGGGTTAATAAATTTCAAGAAAAGCCCTTATCATAGCTCTCAAGCTAGGTAGCTCGGTGCTAGCGCTGAAACCGGCCCTCCTTAACCGTAGAAGTCGGGATCGAGCGATTTTGAGCCTTGCTGGAGTTGGGTTTGCCGCGCCAGGGGGTTGACCGGGTTGCCTGATGGTTGTTTTCCTGCCCGCTAGCGCCAACTGCCCATGCTGTTTAACTCCTACGTCTTTATTTTTGCGTTTCTGCCCATTACCCTGGGTGGATACTTCTTGTTAACCCACAAGCACTGGTTAAGAGCCGCTCAAATCTGGTTGACCCTGAGTTCCCTGTGTTTCTACGGCTATTCCAGTCCGATTTTTCTGCTGGTGATGGTTCTCTCCATTGCCTTTAACCATCAAATGGGCGGCTGGATTGCCGCGGCCAAACCCCAAGGTAACACCGCTAAAATTCGCCTCTGGTCAGGGATTGTTTTTAATATCGCCATTATCGGTTACTACAAATACACCGGCTTTGCGATCGCCAGTTTCAATGGGTTATCAGGAGCGAATCTGCCCATCCCGGAAATTATCCTGCCCATTGGGATTTCCTTCTATACGTTTACCCAAATTGCTTATCTAGTTGATGTGTATCGTGGCGAGATTCAAGGCGGCAACTACAATTTATTAACCTATAGTTTGTTTGTGGTCTTTTTCCCCCAGTTAATTGCGGGGCCAATTCTGCGCCACGATGAATTTATTCCCCAACTGGGCAAACTGCGGGTCTATGTTTTCTCCCACAAAAATTTTGCCTTGGGAACCGTCATTTTCTGCCTGGGCTTAGCCAAAAAAGTATTGATTGCCGATACCCTCTCCCCCTGGGTTGCTCTAGTTTTTAATAATGCGCCTTCGGTTAATTGTTTAGAAGCCTGGGTCGGCGCTCTCAGCTATACGCTGCAATTATATTTTGATTTTTCTGGGTATTCCGATATGGCCATCGGTTTGGGATTGATGTTTAACCTGCGCTTGCCCATTAACTTTGATTCCCCCTATAAAGCAATTTCCATTGTAGATTTCTGGCGACGCTGGCACATTACCCTCTCCAATTTTTTGCGGGATTATTTATACATTCCTTTGGGGGGAAGTCGCAAGGGAGAAGGGCGTCGCTACGCCAATTTATTAACCACCATGTTGCTGGGCGGATTGTGGCATGGCGCGGGCTGGACATTCGTCATTTGGGGCGGACTCCACGGACTCTATTTATGTATTAACCACGGCTGGCGCAAGTTGAAGTTATTAACTTTGCCGAAACCGATGGGCTGGGCATTAACGTTTTTGGCAGTGATTTTTAGCTGGGCATTATTCCGTGCCCAAACCTTTACCCAAGCCAGCCAAATCCTAGGAGCGATGCTGGGGTTTGGGGAGATTGTGATACCGGGCAGCCCTAAAGGTAAATTGGCTTTTCTCACAGATTTTGGCCTGCAAGTTCAACCCTGGTCACAGTTTAGTTATTTACCCAATGTTTGGGAGAGTGAACTCCTAAGCCTTTTACTAATTTTCGCTCTAATCCTTGGGGCTGTTTCCCTGCCTAATACCCAACAGATTGTTCACCATTTCCAACCTAATTGGCGCTGGGCGATCGCGGTGGGACTACTCGCCAGTTTTTGCTTGCTCTCTCTTAACCGCGTCTCAGAATTTCTCTACTTCCAGTTTTAAAACTTCTCCGTTTAACAGCAAGCCCAGTTAGTCTTTGTAGTGCAATTTTTTATGACTCCTCGGTTCCCAGAAATTTCTGTTTCTACTGCCTCTCCTCGGCGGTACAGGCGAGTAAATCCTTTCAGACGATTCAATCGCTGGTTTTTCCTGGCAACGGCCCTACCTGTACTGACTGTTGGGGCGGTGAATGTGGTGATCGATCCCTACGGAGTTTTTGCAACTCCCCTGGGTAAATTTAACCACAGCAAGCCCAAACTTGATAACAACGATCGCCTATTTAAAGCCATTGAAATTACGCGATCGCAACCGAGAACGATTGTTATGGGGTCATCGCGGGCCAAGCAAGGTCTCGATCCCGGTCATCCGGCACTGGCAGCCCATCCCCCGGTTTATAACCTTGCCATCAATGGCCCTAATTTTTACGAGCAACGGCGCTATCTCGAACATGCGATCGCCAATCAACCAGAGCTAAAGACAATTGTTTTGGGGATTGATTTTTTTGCCTTTAATGCCAACTTAGCTAATCAGCCTACCTTTGCTGAAAACAGGCTGGAAAAACGGGGATTAATTTTAACGGATTTTCTCAATGCGGTCTTTTCCTTTGATGCTCTCGCTGCCAGTCAAGCGACTATTGCCGAAAGTTTCAAGGAACAACAGATAGAAAATATTTATGAGCAACTGGGCTATCTTCCTAACGAAGCCACCACAGATATTGACCTGATCGAGTGGCGATTTCGGGAAGGCGTCAAGCTCTATTTTGAGCTGCATTGGGATCATCAACTTTCTGAAGCTTATCTAGCTGATTTTGCAGCCATTGTCCGTCGCTGTCAGGAGAAAAACATCGCTCTGAAAATTTTTATTTCTCCCGCCCATGCCACTCAGTGGGAAGCGATTCGAGCCACAGGACGGTGGGAAACCTTTGAGGACTGGAAGCGCCGGGTCGTTGCCATAACTCCGGTTTGGGATTTCAGCGGCTACAATAGCGTCACCACCGAAGCGATCGCCTCCCAAATGCAGAACTATTTTGACAATTCTCACTACACCAAACGAGTGGGGGATTGGGTATTTGATCGCGTTTTCGACTGGGAAGAAAACCAGGTTCCCACAGATTTTGGGGTCTTATTAACGCCGGAAAATATCGAGGCTCACCTGCTACGGATTCGCGAAGATCGACAACGGTGGGCCGCAGCCAATCCTCAACAGGTGCAGTCGGTAAAACAGCTATACGAAGGGAAAGTCCAGAAAAAATCCAAATCGCGCTGAATAACTGAAGCGATCGCCCCCACGGAAAAAACCTGACACTCCGAGAAAATTTGTATAACGTTTTACAAAATAGCTTGGCGCTCCGAGAAAATTTCTGCACGGGCCGAGAAAAAAGCTTGGCAGTTCGAGAAAATTTGTCCAACCACCGAGAAAAATTCTCCGACGCCCAGGATCGAAAGCTGGCCCGAAGAGCAGAAAAGGGACTGTCCCTCAGCCTTAAATCGCCGTTGAACTCGCTCCCCTTCCCACCCTCCCACCCCATCCCGTATCTTAGAGCCAGGGAGAAACGGGAAAAATCATGGACAAACAAAACAACCTCGGCAAACAACTCTACGAATGGCTCGAAACCCACTGGGTCAGTCCCGCCTACAGCGGCGGCCTCCTCCTTGCGATCGCCCTTTGCTTTTTTGGAGCCGCCACCAACACCCTGGCCGGCTGGCTTTACACCATTAGCGGCATCATCTTTGCCCTGCTCATGGTCGGGGCGATCATGCCCCCGCGATCGCTCAGTAAACTCCAGATCCATCGTTTGCCCATCGCACCCATCAGCGCCCAAGACCGCCTCACCATCCAGCTCGAAATCTTCAACGCTAGCCCAACCCCCAAAACCCTCCTGGAAATTGCCGACCTCCTCCCCGTCACCCTCGCCCCCCCGGAGCAGACCCCCATCGCCTACCTGGCACCCCAAGAAACCTACCGCTGGACTTACAGCCCTACCGCCACCCGGCGCGGCATCTATCACTGGCAGACCGTCCAACTCCGCACGGGCACTCCCCTGGGTTTATTCTGGTGTCGGCGCTCCCAGGAAATCCCTGCGAAAGCCATTGTCTATCCCACCGTCATTCCCCTAAACCGCTGCCCCCTCATCGATACCCTCGGCCTGGAAACCAGCACCGACCTCAACCGCGATCGCGCTACCCAAAGTGCCACCGAAGGACTCACCCGAACCCTGCGAGCCTACCGCCGGGGCGATGCCATCCGACTGATCCACTGGCGTACCAGCGCCCGCTTCGGCCAACTGCAAGTCCGCGAACTAGAAACCCTCACGGCGGCCCCGATATCATCATTGCCCTAGACAGCGCCGCTTCCTGGATGACAGAGGATTTCGAGCAAGCCGTCATTGCCGCTGCCTCCCTCTATTTCTACGCCAACCGCCGCCAGCTCAACGTTCAACTCTGGAGCGCCGCCACGGGCCTGCTGCGGGGCAATCGCGTGGTTCTGGAAACCCTCGCCGCCATCCAACCCCAAGAAACCCCCATCACCGCCCCAACTCCCCAACCGGCCTCTCCTCTGGCTGACCCAAACTGCCGATTCCTTACCGGGCTTACCCTTGGGCAGTCGCTGGCTCTACTTTACCTATCCCGACAGTCCCCCACCCGCCGCCAACTTGCCCTGCCTGGGCCTAATTTGCGATCGCCAAAGCCCCCTCGAATCCCAACTCCAGCGGCCCCTACTGCGCTAAATCCCTCGCTACCATAAAGGAATAAAAAACGACACCAACCCCTCGCCTTGAGCAACCCTACCTCTATCCCTGATCTCCCCTGGCAGCAAGGCGAATTAATCGAAGTCGCAATCGTCGATCTCAGCAACAGCGGCGATGGCGTCGGTCGTTACGGCGATCGCGTCGTCTTTGTCCCCGATACCGTCACCGGCGATCGCGTTCAGGTGCGGCTCGTGCAGGTCAAACCCCAGTACGGACGCGGCAAAATCCAGCAAATACTCAAACCTTCTCCTCATCGCATACGGCCCCGCTGCATCGTGGCAGATAAATGCGGCGGCTGTCAGTGGCAGCATATCAGCGATGACTACCAACGGCAGGCCAAACGTCAACAGGTCAGAGAAGCCCTCAAACGGCTGGGAGGATTTGAACATCCTCCCGTTGCGGAGGTACTGACTGGCAGTGATTCCCTCGGTTACCGCAACAAAGCCACCTATCCCCTAGCCCGCTCGGCCACAGGTCAAGTTCAGGCCGGCTATTACCGTCGGGGCAGCCATCAGGTGGTCAACCTCAACCAATGTCCCGTGCAAGACCCCCGTTTAAACCCACTCCTCGCCGAAATTAAGCAAGACATTCAGCAGCGGGGCTGGACAATCTACAACGAACGGCAGCACCAAGGACAACTGCGCCACCTCTCCCTCCGTATCGGCAGGCACACGGGCGAAATCCTGCTCGCGTTAATTGCCACCGACGATAACCTCAGCGGACTCCCAGAGCAAGCCACCCTTTGGCAGCAGCGCTACCCCAATCTGGTTGGCGTCGCCCTCAATTTAAACCCCGATCGCACCAATGCCATCTTCGGCCCAGAAACCCGCACGATTACGGGTCGCGGCTACCTGCGGGAAATCTTTGCCGGATTGGAATTTCAGCTCCGAGCGGACACCTTTTTCCAGGTCAACACCGAAGCCGCCGAAGCCCTCCTCCAGGTCATTCAAACCCGGTTAAATCTGCAAGGAAGCGAAACCCTCCTAGATGCCTATTGCGGCATTGGGACGTTACCCTACCCCTAGCTCGGCACGTCCATCAGGCGATCGCCATCGAAATTCAAGAAACCGCCTGCCAACAAGGCCGAATCAACGCAGCAATCAATCAAATCGACAATGTTTGCTTTCTAGCCGGAACCGTAGAAGCCCTCCTGCCGGAATTGCCGAGCACGCCCGATGTCGTTCTCCTCGATCCCCCTCGCAAGGGCTGCGATCGCCAAGTTTTGACGGATCTGGCCAAACTCAGACCGCCGCGCATCGTCTATGTGAGCTGTCAACCCGCAACCTTAGCCAGAGATTTGCAACTGCTTTGCCAAGAAGGAGGCTATCAGCTAGCTTTTGTCCAACCCGTCGATTTTTTTGGACAAACCGCTCATGTAGAATGCGCTACCTTTCTTGAGTGCTGACTCCACCTGTGGTATAATAGGCATGGGCGATTATAAAATCCCTTAATTCTTAAGGTAGAGCTATGGAAAGGCAATTCTTGCCCTTGATGAAGGAGCCTTCACTTGCCTGGGAGCCACCCGCAACCGAAATTCTACAATATGCAGGGAGTAGCTAGCTTATGAGGTGTTGACAGGAATGATGACCTCGCCTAACCGCCGGGTTTTCCAACAGCGACCCAACTGAGCGAATTAAGCCATTACCGCTAAGAATTTATGATGACCTCCGATAGCATTCCGCGAGCAGCTCCAATCACCAAAGAACAGTCTAAGCCTGATTTAGGCAGTTGATTTAGTTGAAGTAGACTCTCACAAGTTTGTTGCAACGCTAGCCAGAGGTGAAGCACGTGATTGCTATATCTATGCTGCCCAAAGGATGCGAGTGGAGTATGATGAGCTTCGCATCCACTCTATATCTGCGTCCAATTTTGGATCTATTACTTGCCAACGTACCGCCCCAATGGGAGCCGGAAATCAGGCTGGGACTCCAGGAAGCCCTGGTAAACGCCGCTAAGCATGGAAATAAGCTCGATCCTAGCAAGACGGTTGTTGTGCATTTTTCCGTCTCTGATGGTGAATATTCTTGGGTAATCTGCGATCAAGGTGCGGGATTTACCGCAACGGTTTACGATTACGACAATAAAGAACTGTCCCTGCCTCCAGAAGAAGCCGAGAGTGGGCGGGGATTATGCCTGCTTCATCAGATTTTTGACCAGGTTCGCTGGAATCATCAAGGGACGCAACTACGCCTGTGTAAGCAAGTTTCTCCGGCTAAAACTAACCGCAAACCTCTATTGTGCTAGCCCTGGTAGCTGATTTAGTCAACAAATTTAATTGCAACTGCTGATGGCTGCTGCTTCGGGTCGCTGGCAATTTTGGGTCGATCGCGGTGGGACGTTTACGGATATCGTCGCTAAGAATCCAGTCGGAGAAATTGTAATTCATAAATTGCTTTCCGATAATCCCGAACAATACGAGGATGCAGTGATCGCCGGGATTCGTCATCTTTGCAGCTTGCGCCCGAAGAACCGATACCTGCGGCTGCGATCGCGGCCGTGAAGATGGGAACTACCGTCGCCACCAATGCCCT
>JAAUTE010000186.1 GCA_012031815.1 Chloroflexaceae bacterium | reverse complement strand
TCTATGAAGCCGGTTTAACCGACTGCCACCTGCGCCAGTTAGAACCCTTCGCGGTCAAAGCCAACCTGGTTGCCCCCCCTATTGGTAGAAGGAGAGCTAATTGGACTACTCATTGCCCATCAATGTGTCGGCCCCCGGGCTTGGCTGACAGCAGACATTAACTTCCTCGCTCAAGCGGCCAACCAAGTCGGAAACGCCCTAGAGCGGGTGGAGCTAGCCAACCAGCAGCGCCTTTCCGAAACCCAACAGCGGCAAGCCAAGGAACAACTCCAGCAGCGAGCGATAGAGCTGCTCGTACAGGTAGACCCGGTCAGTCGCGGCGACCTGACGGTACGGGCCAGCGTCACCCCCGACGAGATTGGCACCATTGCCGATTCCTACAATGCCACCGTCGAAAGCTTGCGCAAAATCGTTAGCCAGGTGAAAGTCGCCGCTGAGCAGGTTGCGACCACCACCAGTAGCAGTGAAATCTTGGTGGCAGCCCTTTCCCAAGGTGCCAGCCGCCAAGCCCAGGAAATTGGGGCAGCCCTGGAGCGGATCGAAGTGATGACTGCTTCTATGCAAGCTGTAGCCGCCAATGCCCAGGAAGCGGAAATCGCCGTTGCGGCCGCCGCCCAAACCGTTGCCCAGGGGGACGAGGCCATGAACCGCACGGTGGATGGAATTCTGTCGGTTCGAGAAACTGTAACCGAAGCCGCCGAAAAAGTAAAACAACTGGGGGAATCCTCCCAGCAGATTGCCAAAGTCGTGAATTTGATCGGTCGATTTGCCGCTCAGACCCACTTGCTAGCCCTCAAAGCTTCCATCGAAGCTGCCCGCGCGGCCAAGAGGGTCAGGGCTTTGCCGTCATCGCCGACGAAGTGCGATCGCTAGCCGCCCAGTCCGCGGAAGCCACCAACGAAATTGAAACCATCGTTGCTCAAATTCGCTCCGAAACCGAAGCGGTGGCCGCCGCCATGGCCGCTGGTACCCAGCAGGTGGTACAAGGGACTCAATTGGTAGAAACCGCCCGCCAGAGCCTTAATCAGATCGCCGCCGCCAGTACCCGCACCTCCGCTCTCGTCGAAGCGATCGCCGCCGCGGCCGCCGAGCAGACCCGTACCAGTCAGGCGGTAAGCCGCACCATGGTGGATGTTGCCCAAATTTCCGAAACCACCTCCAGCTCAGCCCAACAAACCGCCCAATCCTTCCAACAGTTGTTAGTTGTTGCCCAAGAGCTACAAGCCGACGTAGCTCGCTTCAAAGTGCAATAGCTCCCCTTGCCCCCTGACGCTCCGAACGAGGCTCCCCATGTCCCTGACCCCGGAAATCCGCGACCAAGCCTACCAATTCTTCCTGGCCGAAGCGCCGGAACTCCTCCACGAGATCGAAGCGGGCCTACTCGCCCTCAAACAAGGTCGAGAGGTGACGACGATACATCAAATTATGCGGGCCGCCCACTCCCTCAAAGGCGGTGCCGCCAGCGTCGAGCTGGAGTCCCTAAAAAGCCTCGCCCACCAGCTAGAGGATGTCTTCAAGGCCCTCTACAGCGACACCGTTGTCATTGACACTGAACTGGAGGGACTACTGCTCCAAGCCTTTGACTGCCTGCGCTTGCCCCTGCTGGCCCAAATTGAAACGGGCTGCTGGGATGAATCTGCCGAAGCCACCGCCGCTCCCGTCTTCGAGCACTTGCGGCTCGCCTGGGAACGGCCCTGGAGCGAGCCGATGATTTTTTGCCCAGTTCAGCGGATTTAGGGATAGATTTGGTGGCTGCGATCTTTGAGGTGGATGTGGCCCAGGGGTTAGAGCGCTTGCAGCAGGTGGCGAACCATCCCAACCATTACGAGGCGATCGGGGAAGTCCGGGCCCAGGCCGAGGTCTTGGCGGGATTTGGGAGATGCTCAATCTATCCGGGTTTGAGCAAATTGCCTGCACGGCCCTGACCGCCCTGGACGCCCATCCCGATCGCGTCGTGGAAATTGCCCAGCAGCTCTGGGCTGACGGCAGTGCGGGTCGAGAAGCTGTCCTCCAAGGCGATCGCAGCCAAGGCGGCACCCCTTCCCCTGAACTGCTGGCCCTGGCCGATCCGATGTTGTCTTGGCCGGTGGTCGGAGAGGAGACCCTGAAACCCGCCGCCAGACTGACGGCAGACCCGGATTTAGAAACAGCCTCCCCCGCTCACCTCCCAACCGAGCCAGAGCGATCCTGGCTGGAGGAGCCGCCCGCAGAAGAGCCATCCCTAGAGGCAACCTTTAGCAATTTATTGGCACGGTTTTTAGAGCCGGATACCGAGGGACAACCAGGGGAACTCAATGCAGCCACAGGGACAGAACCTTCTTTAGCGGACGTGTTTGCCGAAATTCCGGCCCCAGGGCTGCCAGGGGAGTTAGCCGTGGCTCCAGGGGATTTGACCTCGGTGCTGCAAGCCATTGACGAGAATTTCGAGGCGTTGCCGTCCCTACAAACCTGGTCAGAACCTTCCCCAGCCATTGAAGCCCCAGCACCGGCGATCGCGCCGCCACCAACTCCGACGCCTGTGGCGGAGACAGCCCCTCGCCTGTCCATCCGCGTTGACCAAGACCGCCTCGAACGGATGAATAACCTGGTGGGCGAGCTGTCCATCAACCGCAATAGTTTGTCCCTACAAAACACCCAACTGCAAGACAACGTCAAAGAACTGCTCAACCGCTTTGTTCGCTTCCAGCAATTGGCCGGAGATCTGCGGGAGCTAGCCGACCAGCTTCTGGTAGCCCCAGAGCGCAGCCGCAACGGTCGCGGCCACGGCCGCCCCAGTTTTGAGCTAGCCGTCAGCGATCGCCCAGCGGGGTTTGATTCCCTGGAGATGGACAGCTACGGAGCTATGTATTCCTTACTCCAAGGACTGCTCGAAGAGGTAATTCAGCTCGAAGAATCCGCCGATGACATTGTGCTGTTTGCACGGCAGTCCAATGAAATCATCGACCAGCAGCGCCCGATGCTCACCGACCTGCGGGATGAGCTGCTGCGGGCCCGCATGTTGCCTTTGGGCGAAGTTCTCAACCGCTTTCCCCGCCTGCTGCGGGACTTCTCCGCTAACTACCATAAGCCCGTCACCCTAAACCTGAGCGGCACGGGGGTTCTGGTGGATAAAGCCGCCCTGGAAAAACTTTATGACCCGCTGCTGCACCTGGTACGCAACGCCTTCGATCACGGCATCGAATCTCCCCAAGAGCGCCGGAGCCAGGGCAAGCCGGAAACGGGCCAGATTGAAATCCACGCCTACCACCAGGGCAACCAGACCTTTATTGAAATCAAAGACGACGGGCGCGGCGTCGATCTAGAGCGCATTCGACAGCGAGCCATAGAATTAGACCGGCTATCCCCGGCCCAAGCCGCGTCTGCCCCCAAACAACAGCTTTTTAACTTAATTTTTGAGCCAGGATTTTCCACCGCCGCCCAGGTAAGCGAGCTATCGGGTCGGGGTGTGGGTCTGGACGTGGTGCGATCGCAACTGAGTTTGCTCAAGGGAAATATTGCCGTGACCTCGACCCCAGGAGCTGGAACCACCTTTACTCTGCGGCTGCCCCTGACCCTGACGATTGTGAAACTGCTGGTGTGCGTGGTCGGTTCCCTAGCCTACGCCTTGCCTTCCGATAGTATTGAAGAAATCCTGATTCCCACAGCAGAATTACTCAAACAATCCGACCAGCAGCGCTTTTTATACTGGCGCGAGCAGTTAATTCCCATCTATTCCTTACGGGAGCTATTGACCTATCACTGCCCCGTTCCCGACACCTTCAGTACCAAAGCCCTCAATACTGTCCCAACTCCGGGGGATTGGGCCCCGCCCCTGCTCTTGTTGCGCCGCGGCCAGGAATTATTTGCCCTGGAAGTTGACCGTCTGGTGAGCGAACAGGAATTGGCGATCAAATCCTTTGGCCGCGCCCTCGCCACACCTTCTTATATTTACGGCTGTACAGTGGTTGGCGATGGCACCTTGATTCCGGCGATCGACACCACGGCGCTCCTAAACTATGTTCTATCACCCGCCCAGGCCGAAGCCGTCGTCCCCGCGGCCGCGATCGCCATCAGCGAAGCGGCGAGAATTGCCACCCTGTTGGTCGTAGACGACTCGGCAACGCTCCGGCGCACCCTGGCCTTGAGTTTAGAAAAGGCAAACTATCGGGTTTTACAGGCTCGCGACGGCCGGGATGCCCTGGACAAGCTCGGCCAGACAGCTCGGGTAGACTTGATCGTCTGTGACGTGGAAATGCCCAATATGAACGGCTTTGAATTCCTCAGCCAGCGCCGCCTCGACCCAGAATTGTCCCGAATTCCTGTGGCCATGCTCACCTCCCGCAGTAGCGATAAACACCGCAAGCTGGCCCTACAGTTGGGAGCCAATGCTTACTTCACCAAGCCCTACATTGAACCAGAATTCCTCCGCGCGATCGCCAACCTCCTGACCCCCCAGGAAGCGTTAGTTTAGAAAGCCCTGTCCCTAGCCAAACTAGATTTTCCTGTCTTTTCCGGCTTTAACCCATGAACAGTAACCAAATCCTCGTCCCGCCTCGCGCCCAAGCCCCCCTGAAACTGGTAGCCTTCTCGGTGCCCCCCCTACAGCTTGCCCTGCCCATCGCCCAAGTGCAGAAAATCCTTAACTGTGGGGAGATTGGGGGCAGCGGACTGTCAGCAACGGGAATTATTCGCATGGATGGCGAGGAAATCATGGTAGTTGACCTGCAAAAGCGCTTGTTCGGAGGAAATCAGGGGAAAATAACGGGGGTCAAGGCTTATTTGCTCATTGCCAGGACGTCAAAGCGAGAACGGTTTGGCCTGGTGACTGCCCAAGCTCCGGCCTTAATGGATGTTCCCGTGGAGCAGATTCGGGTCTTACCTGATTCCTACCGGCGCAGCGATACCCTCTCCATTGCCAGCCACGTTGCCCGCATTCCCCAAGGTGACAGCAATCCGCCCCTGACGGTGTTTATCCTCGATAGCGATCGCCTGTTGGGAGCTTGAGGGGTTTCCGGGTTGAGTTTGGGTTGGTTAGAACCTACTCCCTGGTATTCGCGTCAGAATGAAGACAGACAGATCGAATGCGGCTGCCTTGGCTATGAAATCTTTGCAAGTATTGTCTGGGTTGCCCTTGAGTTTAGGGTTAGCCCTGGTGTTTCCCACCCTGCCCGTACTCCCGGCTGCGGCCCAATTGGCCCAAAGTGAACAGGTGGCCGTGAGTGTCTATCGGGCGGCAAGCCCGGCGGTAGTAACCATCCAAGTGGATCGGGGATCGGGGTCAGGCTCGATCGTGCGCGCTGACGGCTTGGTGTTAACCAACGAGCACGTGATCCGAGAGGCGCGGGGCGGTCAAGCCGTTGTCACCCTGGCCAATGGTCGTCGCTTTCCGGGTCGGGTCATTGCCAGCGATCGCACCAACGACCTGGCCCTCATCCAAATCCAGGCCCAGGAGCGTTTCCCAACGATTCCCCTGGCCAATGAAGGGGGAATTGCGGTAGGGCAGCAGGTATTCGCCATTGGCAGTCCCTTTGGGCTATCAGGAACCTTCACCACGGGAATTCTCAGTCGCATTGCTCGCAACGGCGATTTGCAAACGGATGCGTCCATCAATCCCGGCAATTCCGGCGGGCCGCTGCTCAATTCTCGCGGCGAACTCATCGGCGTCAACAAGGCGATTTTGAGTCCCAACGGTCGGGGGAATGTGGGTATTGGCTTTGCCACCAATGTGGCGATCGCCGGCAGTTTATCGCCGGGGGCCGAAATTTAGACGGCGGCGTTGCGACGGTTCCGGGTCGGGCGGCTCCTGGCCCTCGCTTGGGGGTATTTCTGGATCGTCAGTCCCTGGTCGTCCAGTCCGTAGAGCCAGGATCGCTGGCAGCGTCGGTGGGCTTGCGGCGGGGCGATCGCCTACTGGCGGTTAATGGGCGGCGGTTGCGATCGGCCGATGAGCTGGTGGTCTTTTTGGATCGCAGTCCGGCGGCGGCGGTGCTGACCATTGGACGGGGCAAGTCGGCTCTCTAGCGTTCAGGTCAGATTTTAGGAATGGTGGGCCAGTGGGCGATCGCCGTTGTTGAGCTAACCCGATGCATACCAGCCTGAGCGAATCGTTGGAAGGCTGCTTCCGCTTGGGGCGTAAAGTCAAGGGTTTCGCCGATAACGATGGCGGAGGTGCAGTCCTCAAGGAGATAAATGTTGCGGGCCAGTTGGGGGTCTCTGCCTTGAATTGCGCCGAGCAGGTCGGAAACCGTCCAGGCAACGCAGTGGCTCTTGGCCTGGCCGGCTACCACTAGAATGTCATAGGATAGCAATTTTTCGATCAACCCGTCATTGATGGTGGCGATCGCCGCGCCGGTGTGGTCGCTGAGCACTTCGGGTTGGAGGGCGGAGTAGTTTTCCGTGAGGGGATGGCTGCCCTTTGCACGAAGTGGGTTTGGCGATCGCGAGCGACGGAGTGGAAAAAACAAGCTTCGCCGACAGCGGAAACCAGGGCATGACTGATGCTGCCCAGTAGGGCATGGTAGGGCCAGATAATCAGAGCATATTTACGGTTGAGTTCCAGTTGGCGGAGGTAGTGCTGGGCGTAAGCTTGCAAATAGTCCAGGCTGCCGGGGCCAAAGTTATCGGCCACAGAAGGATTAACGCGCCAAGTTCCCGTTTCCACCGCCTTGAGATCGATGGTGGTCAGGGGTTGGGGATGTTCGCCCCGGTCATTAATCCAGAACAGGGGGTGAAACACCTGCATCGGCGTGTGAGTGTCGAGGGTGGCAATAATTTCACTAATACTGCCCAGGTTGCGATAGATGAATTGACACAAGCGCTGGTTGTCTTCAATGGCTGCCCGCTGCGATCGCCCCCCAACGTAGAGTTCAAAACCGGGAATGCAAAATGTATTCTGTACGTCGATCAGGAGCAGGCCTAGGCGGAGGCGATCGCCAGCGGCGGGAGGAATACCCTGCTGAGCGGCCCAGGCTTTAGCTTCGGCGGCTCGCTGCTCGTAGGGGACGGGCCAAACTTCGCCAACCCGTTCGGGAACAAAAAAATCTGGAATTGGCAATTCCTTAAATTGAGCGCTCATAACGTTAGCAGCGGCAAAGCTGGCGGACAGAGTTAATCAAAGGTAATCACACTACGAATGGATTGGCCCTGTTTCATCAAGGCAAAGGCATCATTAATCTTTGCCAAGGGCAGGGTGTGGGTGACCAGGGCATCGACCTTAAGTTTGCCCTCCATGTACCAGTCCACAATTTTCGGAACATCGGTGCGTCCCCTCGCTCCCCCAAAGGCCGACCCTTGCCAAACTCGCCCGGTGACTAACTGAAAGGGTCGGGTACTGATTTCCTCCCCTGCCCCAGCAACGCCAATAATCGTACAGACGCCCCAGCCTTTATGGCAGCACTCTAGGGCTTGTCGCATCACCTTCACATTGCCAATGCACTCAAAGCTGTAATCCGCGCCGCCTCCGGTTAACTCCACCAGATGAGCTACTAAATCTCCCGGAATTTCCCTGGGATTGACGAAATCACTCATGCCAAATTCTTGGGCGATCGCCGCTTTATCGGGGTTGACATCGACGCCGATAATCTGGTTAGCACCCACCATTTTTGCCCCCTGAATGACGCTTAAGCCGACGCCACCCAAGCCAAACACCACCACCTTAGCTCCTGCTTCCACTTTCGCCGTAAACAGCACCGCTCCAACCCCAGTGGTCACACCGCAGCCGAGCAAACACACCTTATCCAGGGGCGCATCCTCTCGAATTTTGGCGATCGCAATTTCCGGCAGCACCGTGTAGTTAGCAAAGGTCGAAGTTCCCATGTAGTGATAAATCCCCTCGCCGTTGCGGGAAAAACGACTGGTGCCGTCGGGCATTACGCCCCGGCCCTGGGTGGCCCGAATGGCCTGACAGAGATTGGTCTTGCGGCTGAGACAAAATCTTGCACTGGCGGCACTCCGGC
>JAAUTE010000185.1 GCA_012031815.1 Chloroflexaceae bacterium | reverse complement strand
CCCAAGGAGAGCCATCAGGTTTCCAAGGAGAGCCATCAGGTTTCCAAGGAGAGTTGCCAGCTTGCCAAGGAATGCGTAGGCGAAGCCGCTCCATCGGAGCATCGCCCCGCCAAGGAATGCTGCCAGGTTTCTAAGGAGAGTTATCAGGTTTCCAAAAAGATCTACTCTGACTACGAATTGCACTTTTGAGCAATGTTTTTTGCCGGCGATCGCACCGAGGCAGTTCCGAGGAAACAGATTGAGGGTGGCTTCAGAAGGATGTCTGTGGGTTCCAAGTGGGATTTTGAATCAGCATCAAAAGGTAAATGTTTTGTAAGTTACTTTGGTCGCGAAGGTAATGCTTATGCTTTTGGGCTTAGCTGCTCAAAATAAATAGCTTAATCTTCTTTCAACAAGCGATCTAGTAGGTCTGGTGCAACCCAAAAACCAGCTTCTTGCAGTTGTTTAAAAGTCGTCTCCAAATCCAGCAACCCACTTCTGGCAGCGTCTTTCAAAATACCCAGAAGCCCAATAATCCTTAATTTCCGTTCTACTGCAATCCGTCTTGCTGCCTTGTCGTCTAAAATTACTACATCAGCGTTCAATTGCTCAGCGAGTAAAATTGCCTCTCGTTCACCCGGATCAAGTATCCTCAGTTCATTGCTCTGAAGAGTTTCAGTTAAATGTATTTGGAGCCAGCTAGGAGGATGAGCGATCCAGTTTCTTACAGCAGATGGGGATTCAAAAGCGCTTAATTCATTAGCAACAACTTGAGGAATGATGACAACATTGTATAAAGCTTTTAGTATATCAATCTGATTGATTAGCAGTAAGTAGCAGATTGGAGAAGTATCAGAGACAACAATCATTGCACCCTGAACTCCTTAAGAGTTTGCAGATCACGTTCTAATTCCGCTTCGTCATAGTTTAAATAAACACCCATTCGCTTCAAAAAGGCGTGAGCCTCAAGACGGGATGACATCCGTAGCATTTGACGAACTTCGGCAGTATTAACTTTGCCACAGCGGTAGGCATCGGCAATAATTACCTCTAGGAGCCGATGGGAAAGACTGTCCCCTGTTAGGTCTAGCCGCTGGGCTACTTCATCAGGAATATCAACTGTAATTTGCATATTATATTCTTCCATCGGTTGTCATCTTAAATCTATGGTAAGCGATCGCAGCGCAACAATCCAAATGTAGCGGACGGTTGAAAGCCGCTGGTGCTGAGTTCAAAGTTACCTGCCGCCGCTGATTTGGGGCGTTAGAGAATCCTTCCCGGTTCGGGTTCAGTTGGTTTGACTCAAAGCTAGGGATCTTCTGGCATTCGTCCCGTTGTGGTCAAATTTTCTAAACTACTAGAAATCTAACCAGGGCAGTGCAGCGGACGGAGCTAAAATAACTTTAGTTTCCTCATTCATGAGCGATAATGATAAATAGCCGATTAGGAGAATATTAATCGTGACCGAACTGTTTGAACAGGCGATTGCTCAATTGAAAGCTTTACCAAGCGATGAACAGAATGCGATCGCTTCCGTGATTTTGGAAGAAATTGAGGACGAGCGACTTTGGGATGAAGCGTTTTCTCGTTCGTCAGATCTTCTGGCAAAACTCGCCGCTTCAGCAATGGCAGAGTACCACTCAGGGGAGACCCAAGAACTCGATCCAGAGACACTGTGAAGTCACGCACTACTACCCAGTTCCATAAGTTATTTGCTGATTTACCCGAACAAGTTCAAGAGCAAACCCGCACAGCGTATCGTCAGTTTAAGAAAGACCCAAGCTATCCTAGTTTACGCTTCAAGAAAGTGCATCCAGAGTTGCCGATTTACTCTGCCCGGATTAGCAAAAATTATCGAGCAGTTGGTCAATTGGATGGAGATACAGTGATCTGGTTTTGGGTTGGTTCCCATACTGAGTACAACAAACTGCTAGAGCGGTTTTAGTCCCATAGCCTAACAAGTCGCTGCCTTGCTAACATACTAGAGATCTAACCAGGTCAGTGCAGCGGATAAACTAGCGATCGCAGGGACAGTTTCCAAAATTGCGATCGCTGCTAACTTTCATGGAAAGAGTGATCGCAGAGGTAATTTTCTGAATTGTGATCGCCCCACCAAGGAATGCGATCGCCCCCCGCCGCCCCGCCAATTGGCGATCGCTTACTTGCAAACCCCAAACACCGACCTCAGAACTGCAACCTCCGAGAAAAAACTCGACCTGTCCAGGAAAAAACGTCAACCAAAGCTTTGTATCCTTGCCTTTTTCAATCAGCTAATTTCATGGCCGTCTGTGTCAGTATTTGGGTTTTCGTTTGTGATGGGCGATCGCGAGGATACGAAGATGGTTATCTTGAGAGAGTCGGTATACCAAGTAATAGGAAAATTTAGGCAGGAGCAAACGGCGAATAGAATCTTGAAGGACGAGACCAGCTTCGGGATATTGAATGAGTAGGTTAACAGCATTTTCTACAGCTTTTAAATACTCTTGTCCCAGTCCTGGCTGCTGTTTCTCATAGTATGTTGCAGCGTCGGCTAATTCTTTCTGTGCTTGAGGATGAAAAATAACGGTTGTCATTTCAGGGAGGCACGAAGTTGTTCAAAAACTTGAGCAGCCGGTATCCCAGTCACTTCACCGTCTTCCAAGGAGCGATCGCGTTTCAGCGCTTCTTCAAGCCAATCGGCGGCAATATCTGGGTCAAGGTTGTTAGATTGACCTAAATGTTCGAAAAGCCGAGCTAGGAGTAAGATTTGAGACTCTTTGGGCAGGGCAAGGACAGCGGCTTCCAATTGTTCTAGGGTCATCGCGATGAAAGTTTGGTAAACTATCTCGATTCTAGGCAGTGATTTTGAGGTATGGTCGCCCCGGCTGAGACGCTTCCCCTGATGCTTTCAGGAATTTCACAGCCAGCCCAATCAACGCGATCGCCCCCCTGCAAACCTCAAACTGCAACCTCAGAACTGCAACCTCCGAGAAAAAAGCTTGATCGCCGCTGGCCTATGCCTGCCGCCCTCCCCTGTTGCCGGCTAAATCGCCACTTCTGTAACGAATTCCTATCGGCGATCGCCCGATCGTAAAGATTCTTGTCAATAAAACAAGGCAATAGTTGTTTTAAATTGGGCTAGCAAGGGTCAGGAATGCAGGCATTTGCCAGATCTAGGCGCTTTCTCGCTCCGGGGCAGGGAACTAGCAACACAGCCACATCTGAGACAATGCAAAGAGCCAAAACACCGTTTCACAAGCTGCTAAAAGATTTGCTGGAGGCAAGTTATCGATGAAATTAGCTTACTGGATGTACGCTGGCCCCGCCCACATCGGCACGCTGCGCGTTGCTAGCTCCTTCAAAAATGTCCACGCCATCATGCACGCACCCCTGGGCGACGACTATTTCAACGTGATGCGTTCCATGCTAGAGGCGAGAGCGGGATTCACCCCGGTTACCGCCAGCATCGTCGATCGCAACGTCTTAGCCCGGGGTTCCCAGGAAAAAGTCATCGATAATATCGTTCGCAAAGACCAGGAAGAGCGCCCCGATCTCATCGTCCTCACCCCTACCTGCACCTCCAGCATTCTCCAAGAAGATTTACAGAACTTTTGCGATCGCGCCCAGTTGGATGCCAAAGGGGATGTCCTGCTGGCAGACGTGAATCACTACCGCGTCAACGAACTACAAGCGGCCGATCGCACCCTCTCTCAAATTGTGGAATTTTATCTAGCCAAGGCTAGCAAACAAGGCGAGCTGCCCCAACAAAAAACCGAGCAGCCTTCGGTTAACTTAATCGGCGCGACCACCCTGGGCTTCCACAACCAGCACGACTGTCGGGAATTGAAGCATCTCATGGCCGATTTGGGCATTAGCGTCAACGAAGTCATCCCCGAAGGCGCCTCCGTTGGCAACCTGAAAAACCTGCCCCGCGCCTGGTTCAACCTGGTTCCCTACCGAGAAGTGGGTCTGATGGCGGCTCGCTACCTGGAGCAAGAATTTGCCATGCCCTACGTGGACATTACACCGATGGGTGTGGTGGAAACGGCCCGCTGCCTCCGCGCCATTCAGAATATCCTCAACCAGCAGGGGGCAAGTGTAGACTACGAAGACTACATCAACGAGCAAACCCTCCACGTTTCCCAAGCCGCCTGGTTTTCCCGCTCCATTGACTGCCAGAATCTCACGGGCAAAAAAGCGGTAGTTTTCGGAGACAGCACCCACGCCGCCGCCATGACCAAAATTCTCGCCCGCGAAATGGGCATCCACGTGGTTTGGGCGGGAACTTACTGCAAGTACGACGCCGATTGGTTCCGGGAGCAGGTGGGGGAATACTGCGACGAAATCCTCATCAGCGACGATAACGGTGCCATTGGAGATGCGATCGCCCGCGTGGAACCCTCGGCCATTTTTGGCACTCAGATGGAGCGCCACGTTGGTAAACGCTTGAAAATTCCCTGCGGCGTCATTGCGGCCCCCATTCACATCCAGGATTTCCCCATCGGTTACAAGCCGTTCCTGGGTTACGAAGGCACGAACCAAATCGCCGACCTCGTTTACAACTCCTTTACCCTGGGCATGGAAGACCACCTGCTGGAAATCTTCGGCGGCCACGACACCAAGGAAGCCATCCACAGGGGTATTTCTGCCGATTCTGACCTCAACTGGGCTAAAGATGCCCAGCAGCTCCTCAATCAAGTCCCCGGCTTCGTGCGCGGCAAGGTCAAGCGCAACACCGAAAAAATTTGCCCGCGATCGCAACCTCAACGAAATCACCCTAGAGGTTTTCTACGCTGCCAAAGAAGCGGTCGGTGCTTAGTTTTTTGAACCTGACGGTTTTAAATCCCAGGGTGTCGACGATCGATGCCCTTTTTTTACGGAAAAAGCGCCTAGAGCTAGTCTAGACGCCTAGTGATCTGGCGATCGCCGCCCCTGAAATTAGGTGAGGGAATTGGCTCCCGCGACCACTTCCATGATTTCCTGGGTAATGGCAGCCTGACGAGCCTTGTTAAAGGAACGGGTGAGAGTTTTGACCAACTCCGAGGCATTGTCGCTGGCACTATTCATCGCGGTCATCCGCGCTGCCAGTTCGCTAGCCGCCGACTCCTGCAACGCTCGCAGCAGTTGGTTGTTGAGGTAGAGAGGCAGCAGGGCATCCAGGATTTGCACCGGGTCTTGCTCAAAAATCATGTCCTTGGGAAAGCTGGACACTTCAGAGGTGACCTTCTCCCGCGCTACGTCAAATGCGCCCCCCTTGGTGGTCAGGCGGAAAATTTCGTCATCTTTGACTTCCAAACCCTGGGGCGTCAGGGGTAGCAAGGTCTGCACCACCGGCCGAGAGCTAATCAGCGACACAAAGCGAGTGTAGATCAACTCCACTCGGTCTACGGTTTCTGACAAAAACAGGGAAAGTAACTCGTCGGCAATGGTGGACGCTTCGTCTGCCGTCGGGATTTGCTCTAAATTGGTGAAGCTATTGGCGATGGGGGCTTCCCGCCGCTGAAAATACTGATTGGCCTTGCGTCCCGTGATTACCAACTGGTAGGCAACGCCCTCCTGTTGCAGTTCCCGAAGGCGCTGTTCGGCCCGGCGAATAATGTTGGCATTGTAAGCCCCACACAACCCGCGATCGCCAGAAACCACCAGCAGGCCCACGGAGCGAACTTCACGCTGCTTGAGCAGGGGTAGGTCTACATCTTCTACTTGCAGGCGGTTTTGCAAGCTATAGAGGACTTGGGTCAAGGTATCGGCAAAGGGACGGGTGGCAATGACCTGCTCTTGGGCGCGACGTACCTTCGCTGCTGCCACCAGACGCATGGCTTCAGTAATCTTGCGGGTATTTTTGACCGACTGAATGCGGTCTCGAATCGCTTTGAGATTCGGCATGGTTTTTTCCTCGCGTTAAAAAAAGCGCGTTAAGTTCGAGCGGTTTGTCCCCCCAACTTCAACACGCCCGGTTGATGGCTTGACTTAAGCTGCCGAGAAAACTTGCTTGTACTCGGCGATCGCTTCTTTGAGCAGGGTTTGTAGCTCGTCGGTGAGTTGCTTTTCCCCGTTGGCAATCTCGATGATGCGGGGCTTGCTGTTGCGGATGTAATCCCGCAGTCCTTGGGTAAAGTCCGTCACCTGATTGAGGGGAATTTCATCGAGCAAGCCGTTAATCCCGGCATATACCAGGGTAATCTGCTCGTACAGGGAGAGAGGCGAATTTTGGGGCTGCTTGAGGACTTCCCGCAAGCGCTGGCCGCGAGCCAATTGACGCTGCGTGGCCTGATCCAGGTCAGAGGCAAACTGGGAGAAGGCTTCCAATTCCGCAAACTGAGCCAGCTCCAGCTTTAGCTTACCAGCCACTTTTTTCATGACCTTGGTTTGGGCTGCCGATCCGACCCGGGATACGGAGATACCCGCGTTGATCGCAGGGCGGAAACCCGCGTTAAACAGGTCAGAAGAGAGGAAAATTTGACCGTCGGTAATGGAAATGACGTTGGTGGGAATGTAGGCGGAAACGTCACCGGCCTGAGTTTCGATGATGGGCAGGGCCGTCATGCTGCCGCCGCCCAGGGCATCGCTGAGTTTGGCCGCCCGCTCCAGCAAGCGCGAGTGTAAGTAGAATACGTCTCCCGGATAGCTTCCCGACCGGGGGGACGGCGCAGCAGCAGGGATAGCTGGCGATAGGACTGGGCTTGCTTGGAGAGGTCGTCGTAAATCACAGGGTGGCTTTGCCCTTGTACATGAAGTACTCAGCAATGGTGGCACCAGCGTAGGGAGCCAGGTATTGCAGGGTAGCCGGGTCGTTGGCGTTGGCAGCCACGATGACGGTATAGTCCAGAGCGCCTTTTTCCTGGAGGGATCCCACCACCTGAGCGACGGAAGAGGCTTTCTGACCAATGGCAACGTAAATGCAGATGACATCCTGGTCGGCCTGGTTAATGATGGTGTCCAGGGCAATGGAGGTCTTGCCTGTTTGGCGATCGCCGATGATCAGCTCGCGCTGGCCGCGACCGATGGGAATCATGGCGTCGATGGCGGTAATGCCCGTTTGCAGCGGTTCGTACACGGAGCGGCGATCGATGATGCCGGGAGCGGGAGATTCCAGCAGGCGGGATTCGGTGGTCTCCAGGGCGCCCTTACCATCAATGGGACGTACCAGCGCATCGACGACGCGACCGATGAGGGCTTCCCCTACGGGAACCTCGGCAATTTTGCCGGTGGATTTCACCGTACTGCCTTCCTGAATGCCAAAGCCATCGCCCATCAGTACCGCACCGACGTTATCTTCTTCGAGGTTCAGGGCAATACCAATGGTGCCGTCGGCAAATTCTAGCAGTTCCCCGGCCATGGCCTGTTCCAAGCCATAAATGCGGGCGATGCCGTCGCCAACTTGAAGAATCGTCCCCACATTGGACACCTGAACGTCCTGGTCGTAGGATTCAATCTGCTGGCGAATAATGCTGCTAATTTCGTCTGGTCTGATGCTAATCATGGTAATTTACTCGTTTTGATAAGCTTTCTTGCAAGCGCTAAGGGGCGCTAACTGAAGACTACATTTCCTCAATCCTAGGCAGCACTGCTGAGGGCCAGGCCGATCCGCCGCAGTTGTCCCCGCAGGCTAGCATCGTATACCTGCGACCCCACGCGAATGACGACGCCGCCAATTAAATCGGGATCGATGCTGGTTTCCAATTCCACCCCAGCGGCCCCGGTGAGTTGCTTAACCTTGTCGCTGACGGCTTGGCGCTGTCCGTCATTCAGTTCGCTGGCGGCAGTTACCTCCGCAAGCACCTGGTTATTAAGCTGGCGCAGTCGCTCTAAATACTTTTGGGCGATCGCTTCCAGGAACATAATCCGGCGGCGATCCACCAACAGCAACAAAAAGTTCACCAGATAGGATTGGACTGGTCGCCCATGAGACGGCGAATCACCGCTTTCTTATCCTCTGGTTTGACCGAGGGGACTGGCAAAAACGGAGGACAGCTCCGGGGCTT
>JAAUTE010000184.1 GCA_012031815.1 Chloroflexaceae bacterium | reverse complement strand
GATCATGCCTCCGTTCAGCAGGGCGATCGCCACTAGCTGGCTAGATTCGGGTGACGGTCTGCCCAGGAACGATTTCCGATCCCGCCACGTAACAGGGCCCCCGGCGCGAGATTTGGCTTACTGGGCACCGTTAGTTGAATCAGATCGGCGGAGCGAACGATCAAGATCCGACGAATCGCTTCCACGCCTTCGCGAATACCGCGCACTTCTCCCGCTTCCTTACATTGGATTTCGGTACGCGACACCACGGCTCCCGAGGAAATATCCTGACCGTCTTCTACCAGTAAGCGAGTTTGCATGTTGCCACCGAGAGGATCGGTGTCGGTATCTCGGCGCAATACCAGCGATTCCAGAATAACTAGTTGCAGGCGCTGAGTATCGCCATCTTGCTCGTCGGGAACCAGCTCAATGTCTGCGCTCAGGTTGGACTGAATTTCGCTGTCGGCGTTGCCTTCCCCAATTTCCAGCACCAACTGGGTACTGAGCAGGGTAACCCCATCGACGGCTTTAACCCGCTCTGCATCTTTGTAATAAAGGCGCTGCACGGCCCGCAACTCAATATGGTCGATCGCACCCCTCTGGTTGATGGAGCTTGGGAGGGGGTTGCAGGGGTATCGGAGACGGCAAACTCCTCCACGGGCCGGAGCAACAGTAGCAGGCCCTCGGTGGATTCGACCGTCTCAGCATAGCGGAGGTCGTCCACCACAATTCCCGGTAGAACCTCAGTTCCGGGAGAAACTAACTGGCCCGTGATAATTTGCAGCGCATCGGGGTCAATATCAATGTGAACCACACCGGGCTTAATAATCATCTCCCGCAGAATATCGTTCTTTTGAATGACTTCCACAATCCCGGCGGATTGACAAAAGATGTCTTTGACGACCTCGGTGCCAGCCTCAACGTACTGGCCGTCCTCCACCAGCAGCAAGGAGATGTCTTTGTTGACTTCGTGGGTTTCTTCAGGAATCCACAGGAGTGTGCCGCCTCTGGTGACTTCGTAGCCTTGTTTGCGAGTGCCTTTAGCGGTTTCGATGTCAGCGTATTTAATGATGCCGCCCATTGAGGTACGGTAGCGGTCTTCGATCAGCTCGGCTACGATCGCGCCATTTTGTACTTTGGTGCCTGGAGTTGCCCGCAGCAGGAATTGCTGGTCGTCAGCGGTATGAATCAGGTATAGCTCCCGACCGGCGGCACTTTCGACTCGTACTTCTGCCGTTTCCAACACGACGGAAGCCGTAATGATTTCAATCTCCCGACTGCCTGGGGTTAAGCGCACTTTACCGCCATTGACTGAGGTCAGGCGGGTTTCTGCAAGAATGCTGCCCGGTTGGACGAGATCGCCGTTTTTGACCATGGGTTCGGCTCCCGGCGGTAAATTATACACTTCCCCGGAGAGCACCCAGATCATGCCGCTGCGCTGGGCGATGCGGGTGGTATTGCCTTGGCGATCGGTTTTTTCTTCGGGAACCAGTTCGGCAAACAGTACTTCCCCGGCCAGGTCGGAGGCCACATCTTTAACGGCTTTTTCCGTAGAGCGCTGGCGTTTGGCGGCGGCTTCTTCCGCTAGCAATTGATTGGGTTCTACTCGGTCTCCGGTTTGGACGTAAACCACCGAGTTTACCGCCAAAGCATAGAGTTCTGGTGGCGCTCCTTCCCGCTCAACCCGCAAGTTAACTGGGGCTTCAAGCTGATCTCGTTCGTCTCCGTGGCGGGTGCGAATGCGTCGGGTGTTGGGTTTGGTTTCATAACGCACTGTGCCTCCCTGGAGGGTACGCACTTGCCGCGCGACTTCGCCGGTAAATACCCCGCCGGTATGGAACGTCCGCATGGTCAGTTGGGTTCCCGGCTCTCCAATGGATTGGGCGGCGATAATGCCCACCGCTTCTCCCAAATCCACCAGGTGGTTGTGGGCTAAACTCCAGCCATAGCAGAATCGGCAGACCGATCGCGCCGCTTCACAGGTCAACGGCGATCGCACCCGCACGCTCTCCACCCGTTTGTCCAGCTTGCGGGAGAGTTCGTCATCAATATCCTGATTGCGATAGGCAATAATTTCTCCATCGGGGGCGATCGCATCTTCCGCCAGCACCCGCCCAAACAAACGGTCAGATAAGGGAATCAAAATGCGATCGCTTTCCTTCATAGCGCGCATAATCAGACTGCGCTGAGTGCCGCAGTCAATCTCCCGGACAATCACATCTTGAGCCACATCCACCAAACGGCGGGTCAGATAGCCAGAATCTGCCGTCCGCAGCGCCGTATCTACCAGACCTTTCCGCGCTCCATAGGACGAGATAATGTATTCGGTTACGGTTAAGCCCTCACGAAAATTGGTCTTAATGGGCAAGTCAATGGTTTCCCCCTGGGGATTAGCCATCAGTCCTCGCATGCCGACCAACTGCCGCACTTGGCTCATGTTTCCCCTCGCCCCGGAAAACGCCATCATATACACGGAGTTGAGGGGATTGGTTTCCCGAAAGTTGCGAATAACCTCGTCTTTCAAAGCTTCCGAGGTACTGTTCCAGGTATCAATAACCTTCTGAAAGCGCTCAACTTCAGTAATTTCTCCTCGGGAGTAACGCTGTTCGGTGACTTTAATTTCCTGTTCAGCGCTCTCTAGCATCTGACGCTTAATCGGGGGAACCTGCAAGTCATCAACACTGATGGAGACACCTGCTCGCGTCGCGTAGCAAAAGCCCAAAGCTTTAATTTCATCGGCGACCGTAGCAGAACGCGCACTGCCAAAGTTGGTGTAGGCCCAAGCGATCAGCTTTTTCAGGCCTTTTTTATCGACCACCTTGTTGAAAAAAAGATGTTTGCCAGTCATTAGCTTCGTGGTAAGGGGTTAAGCGGTTAGGGAATGCCAGCCATCGGGGAGTGCAGGCCGCAGCACCCCCCCAGGAAATGTCACTAGACTTCTTCTTCTTGGAGTTCTTCACTGCCCAGAGATTCGTAGGTCGGACGGCTCGGCGCGCGGCGCTGGGTATCCGCCATTAAATCGACCTCGACATCGCGGCTCATGCCGTCTTCGCTGGTTTCCACCTTGTGTACCGCGATATCAAGACCCAAGGACTGTAGCTCGCGCATAAGAACCTTGAAAGACTCAGGCGTACCCGGACGGGGAATAGGCTTGCCCTTGACGATCGCGTTGAGGGCTTCGTTACGACCCTGCATGTCGTCGGACTTGACTGTGAGCAACTCCTGTAGGGTGTAAGCTGCTCCGTAAGCTTCCAGCGCCCAGACTTCCATCTCCCCAAACCGCTGGCCGCCTTGCTGGGCTTTGCCGCCTAGGGGCTGCTGAGTCACCAGGGAATAGGGGCCGGTAGAACGGGCGTGGATTTTGTCATCTACCAGGTGAACCAACTTCAGCATGTAAGCTTTGCCCACCGTGACGGGGCGATCGAAGGGATCGCCCGTGCGTCCGTCGTAGACCTGAATTTTGCCGGGATTGATTTGGTTAAACACCCATTCCCGTCCTGGGCGCTGAGAAGCTTCCTGAATCTTGCTGTGAACGGTTAAGCGCGAGGCTTCCGCACCGTACATCTCATCGAAGGGCGTCATCTTAAAGCGCACGCCGAGATGTTCTCCAGCCCAACCGAGCAAACATTCAAACACCTGACCCACGTTCATGCGGCTCGGTACGCCCAGGGGGTTTAGCACAATGTCCACAGGGGAACCGTCAGGGAGAAACGGCATATCTTCGATGGGCAAAATACGAGAAATAATGCCTTTATTGCCGTGACGCCCAGCCATTTTGTCACCTACCTGGATTTTACGCTTTTGGGCCACGTAAACTCGAACGACCATGTTGGCTCCTGGCGGCAGCTCGTCTCCCTGTTCCCGCGTAAACACACGCACGTCCACCACTCGGCCTTTCTCGCCGTTAGGAACCCGCAGGGAGTTATCGCGAACATCCCGTGCCTTTTCCCCAAAAATCGCTCGTAACAGTTTTTCTTCGGGGGGCTGGTCAGATTCCCCCTTGGGCGTAACTTTACCCACCAGAATGTCTCCCGCTTCAACCCAAGCCCCAATGCGAATGATGCCCTGCTCGTCAAGCTGGCGCAAGGCGTCTTCCCCGACGTTGGGAATCTCGCGGGTAATTTCCTCTGGCCCTAGCTTGGTCTGTCGCGCTTCGATTTCAAATTTCTCAACGTGGATGCTGGTGTAAACATCATCGTAGACCAGGCGCTCGCTGATGAGAATGGCGTCTTCGTAGTTGTAACCTTCCCAGGGCATGTAAACTATAGTGACATTATGTCCGAGGGCAATTTCCCCACCTTCTGTGGCTGAACCGTCGGCTAAAACTTGTCCCGGAACCACTTCCTCGTTGACATCGACTAGAGGCCGCTGATTAAGGCAGGTGTCCTGGTTAGAGCGTTGATATTTTTGCAAATCGTACTCGATTTCCGGCCCCTTGCCCTCCGACTCGCCCTCCTCGCTAACCCGAACACGGATTGAATTGGCGTCAACATAGCTCACTTTGCCGTGGGTGCGGGAAACCACTACCATCCCAGAGTCTCGGGCAGCTTGGGCTTCCAGTCCCGTTCCCACTAACGGGCGCTCCGGACGCAGCAGAGGAACGGCTTGGCGCTGCATGTTTGACCCCATTAGGGCGCGGTTAGCATCGTCATGCTCTAGGAAGGGAATTAAAGAAGTAGCTACCGAAACGATCTGAACCGGAGAAACCGCCACGTAGTCTACTTGCTCCGGAGAAGTAGTCGAGAATTCCTGGCGATAGCGCACCGGAATCGTGTCCCCAATAATGTAGCCGTCATCGTCCGTAGCCACATCCCCTGGAGCGACTCGCATATCATCTTCTTCATCGGCAGTCAGGTAAAATGGCGGCAAATCTTTGCGAACGCGGCCACTTTCGACCCGGTAGTAAGGGGTTTCGATAAAACCGTACAGGTTAACCCGTGCGTAGGTAGCCAGGGAACCGATCAGTCCCGCGTTGGGCCCTTCCGGGGTTTCCACCGGGCAGATGCGACCGTAGTGCGACGGGTGGATATCTCGCACGGCAAACCCGGCCCGTTCACGAGTTAGACCGCCGGGGCCCAAAGCCGAGAGACGGCGCTTGTGGGTTAGCTCAGCCAGGGGATTGGTCTGATCCATAAACTGAGAAAGCTGGGATGAGCCAAAAAACTCCTTAATGGCGGCAACCAGGGGTTTAGGATTGACTAGAGAGGCAGGTGTCAGGCTATCAGCCTCGCTGACGGTCATGCGTTCGCGAATGATGCGCTCCAAGCGATAAGTCGACTCGAACTTGGTTTTGTAAAAGTTCGCCAACCGAACGGACGCGACGGTTGCCCAAGTGGTCGATGTCGTCGGTCGTACCTAAATCGAATTCCAGGTTAATCAAGTAATCGATCGCCGCCAAGATATCGGTGGGAGTCAGGACGCGCATGGTGTCGGGAACGTTGAGGCGTAATTTTCGGTTAAGCTTGTAGCGGCCGACGCGACCCAGGTCATAGCGTTTGCTGTCAAAGAATCGAGACTCTAACAATTGCGTCCCGCCGCTGACGGTGGGAGGTTCTCCCGGACGCAGCTTGCGGTACAGTTCCAAGAGAGCTTCTTCTTCGCTGGGATTACCTTCTTTGTCGAGAGTTTTTTGATAAAACTCTGAGTTGCGTAGGGCGTCAAAAATTTCGCCATCGCTGAGTCCGATCGCCTTGAGGAGAACCTGGGCGCTAAGCTTGCGGGTTTTGTCGATGCGAACCCAGACCAAATCGTTCTTGTCGGTTTCAAACTTAAGCCAGGCTCCGCGATTGGGAATCAAAGAAGCAGAATAGGTACGGCGACCATTTTTATCGGTTTCTGCCTTGTAATAAACCCCCGGAGAGCGGACAATCTGGTTAACAATCACCCGCTCGGCTCCGTTGATAATAAAAGTTCCCCGCTCGGTCATCAGGGGCAGGTCGCCAATAAAAACTTCTTGTTCTTTAATTTCTCCTGTTTCTTTATTGATTAAGCGGGTAGGAACGTACATTTGCACGGCATAGCTGCTATCCCGCCGCTTGGCTTCATCAACATTGTATTTCGGTTCCTTGAGTTTATAGTCTTGGCCGACAAAGTGTAATTCGAGTCGTCCAGCATAGTCGGTAATGGGGGAAAAGCTGTTAAGTTCTTCAATTAGCCCTTCTTCCAAAAACCAACGAAAGCTAGAACGTTGAATTTCAATGAGGTCTGGCAGCAAACTTTGGGTTAATGTACTCATAGGAGATCCTGATAGGGTAAAAATTTTTCCAAAAGCGTTCAAGCGAGAAAAAGTTACGCCGTTTACCTCAATTCCTGTGGGGTGGGAGTGCAATCACGGTCATAGCCCTCGGTAACGATTTCATTGGGTTCCCTCCCGATTCAACTGGTTAAGTGGGCAGTATCCGGCTGTAAATTTATGCCGTTTTGGGCCGGCTTTTTGCTTTTCTGAAATTAATAGTCGGTTGCAAAGTTAAGAATTCAGCGGTTAACGACATAGACTTATGCCCCTAAACCCAAAATGGTCGAGGGCAGCTTGAATAATTGGCAAGCATTACGGGTGGTCTCGCTACAGAGAGTTGTCAGGGGCACTTGCCGTAGTTCCGACAGAAATTCAGCCACATAGCGGACGAAAGCTGGCTCGTTGCGTTTGCCGCGCTTGGGAACAGGGGCTAAAAAAGGGCAGTCCGTTTCTATCAGCAATCGCTCCGCTGGAACCAGCCGGGCCGATGCCTGAATCGCCTCTGCTTTTTTGAAGGTAACGACACCACTAAAACTGATGTAAAAACCCAGCTCTAAAAACCACTGGGTTTCTTCCGGCGTGCCGCTCCAGCAATGCATAACTCCAGGTACAGGCCCCACTTCCTGCCAAAATTCTTGAAATACCTGGCGTATTCTTAGGGCTGCTTCCCGACAATGGATAATAACCGGTTTGCCCAGCTCTCTGGCTATTTCTAGCTGCGATCGCAAAGCTGATACCTGCTGCTCAATATTACTGGCTTTGTAGAAATCCAGCCCGGTTTCTCCAATAGCCACCACCCGGTGATCGGAGCGCGCAAGGCGGGCGATCGTAGTGGCTGTGGCCGCTGTCCATTTATCGCCTACATCTAGGGGATGGAGTCCCACGGCAAAAGATAACTCATCAAAGCGATCGGCTAGGGACTGAATACTATCAAACTCATTAGGTTCTACACAGGAGTGAACCACGTGAACTACTCCCGCTTCTTGCCAGCGCTGCCGCAACTGATCGAGGTCTTCGCGAAAGACCTCAAAATTGATGTGTGCGTGAGTGTCAATTAGCTGCATTGTGCCGCGTTGAACTGCCCTTTCAATAACTTGGTTTCAAGGTAACTGAGCTTAACTCGGCGGGCTATCCGGCAGCAGGTTAGCCTATGCTTCCACCTATGCTTATGAGGTAGCTGCTTCGCTGGGAGTAGCTCCGTCTCTGGCTTCTACTCGCTTCAAAGCCCTCGCAAGGCGCGCTTTTTTGCGAGCACCATTGTTAGAGTGTAAAACTCCCCGCTTCACTGCTTTGTCGATTTTACTGTAAGCAGCAGACATAGATTGCTCTACCTTAGAGCGGGATTCAGACGAAAGGGTGGTCGCATAGTCATCAACCGCACTCAGGTAACGTTTCATCAGGGTTTTTACCGCTGACTTGTAGGATTTATTACGCAGGCGATTGCGCTCGGCAATTTCAATACGTTTTATTGCGGATTTCGTATTAGCCACAGTTTTTTCTAAAAGTTGCCCAAGAAATGACAGCGGGAGTCAGAAAATTTATTATAGCAATGGAGTCTGGGATTTTGACAAGTCTTTTTGAGAAGGTCTGGGAGCCGCGATGGGGCGGTGGGGTTTCTATGCTGTTAGGAGGAAAGCTGGACTTCTAGAGGTGGGGAGCATGCCGTCTCCGTAGGGAACGCGCGACCAACCTGGAATCCAAGCTAAGCTAGAGGAGTGAGTTGGGCAGGTTACCTAGC
>JAAUTE010000183.1 GCA_012031815.1 Chloroflexaceae bacterium | reverse complement strand
CCAGCCGCTCCTGCGAAACCCTAACCCTTCCCCAGCAAATCGTCATCGCCTCCAGACAAGCCTGTACCGGTCTTCACACTGTCGAAGAGTGCCTCTTTATCTTCCTGGAGATCTTTGTTGTAAGCCAGAGGTAATCCTTTCATTAACACCAGTAAAGCTTGTAAATGCCCCACTACGCGCCCGGTTTTTCCCCGCACTAGTTCGGGAACGTCGGGATTTTTCTTTTGGGGCATAATGCTCGACCCTGTAGCGCAACTATCTTTCAAGGTGACAAAGCTAAATTCCTGGGAAGACCAGAGGATAATTTCTTCGCTCATCCGGCTGAGATGCACCATAATCAAGCTAGCCGCACTCAAAAACTCAATGGCAAAATCGCGATCGCTCACCCCATCCAGACTATTAGCGTAAATCCCGGCAAACCCTAGCTCAGTCGCCGTATATTGGCGATCGATGGGAAAAGTCGTCCCGGCTAGCGCGCCACAGCCCAACGGGGAAACATTGGTGCGATTTCTTACCTCCCCCAGCCGTTCCCAGTCCCGCTGGGCCATCTGAAAATAGGCCAGCAGGTGATGGGCCAAACTCACTGGCTGGGCCCGTTGCAGGTGAGTATAGCCGGGAATCAGGGTTTCTACATGCTGTTCAGCCAAATGCAAGACTAATTCCTGCCAAGTTCGCAGCTGCTCGCGTATTCCGTCAATTTTGTCTCGCAGATACAGGCGTACGTCCCGTCCCCACCTGGTCATTGCGCGATCGCGCGGTGTGCAGTTTCTTCCCGGCGTCTCCCACCAATGCCGTCAGGCGGCGCTCCACCGCAAAATGCACATCTTCCGCATCAATCCCCGGATTAAAGGTTCCTTGGCGGTATTCTTCTCGGATTTGCTCCAATCCTGTCACGAGCTGCTCCGCCTCCGCCACTGCAATAATTCCCGTGCGGCCCAGCATTTTGGCATGGGCAATGGAGCCGTTGAGGTCATACTCAATTAGCTCGATATCAAAACTAATACTGGCATTAAAGCGGGAAATTGCCGGATGTAGAGCGGACTCAAAGCGATCGCTCCAGGTTTTTGCTTGGGTCACAGTCAAACCTAAATTGAACGAATAATTAACAATAGCCGATGATTGCAACCAATTCAATCAAAGGCTAAACAATAACCAAAAAACTTTTTTTCAGCCTAGTAAGCGGTGAGCGATCGCACCAGGTAGCCCAGAAACAAACCGATCAACAAAGCCCAAACCTGACCTGTTTCAATAAAATTGTTAAAGGCATCTTGAAGCTGGGTAATAATGTCAATTTCTTTGAGTTCTCCGAGATTTTGCGCCAGTATCGGCGTCAGATACCAGAAGGCAGCCATCGTAACCTTGGAAAAAAAGGGGGTGACAGGCATAAATAGGGATTTTTAGCGCAGAACAATCCTTACTTTATCCTGTTCTTGCTCCCAGCGGAATGGGCTAGATTTATTGGTTTTGGGAAAAGTGAACCGCTCAGTCCTCTCGGTCTTTAATTTCCATCACAATCAGGGTTCTATCATCGCTGTGGCTGTTTTCTCCGCCGGTAAAGCATTCGACCTCAGCAAACAAAGCGTCCAAAATTCCCTGACAACTCGCCCTCGCTGCGCAGGATTGGGCAAACACCCGCGCTAAATTCTCCTCATCAAAGCGATCGCCCTTGGCGTTCACCGCATCGGTAAACCCATCGGTGTAGTAAACCAGGCGATCGCCTGGAAACAACTGAACTTGGGCATCTTCGTATTCGGAATCCGCATCTAAGCCCACCAGCATGCCCCAGGTATCCAGGCGACCAATGGTGCCGCTAGCGGCACGCCAAAGCAGCGGGGGATTGTGGGCAGCGTTGCTGTAGCAGAGGAGGCGAGTTTTCGGGTCGTATTCCGAATAAAACAGGGTCACAAAGCGATGGGAATTTTCCAGATCGGCATACATAACCCGATTGAGATGCCGCAAAATCTGCGCCGGGGTGTGGCGGTTGAGGACTTCTGCCCGTAGCATGCCCCTGGTCATGGTCATAATCAACCCGGCGGGAACCCCTTTGCCCATCACGTCCCCGATGGCAATACTCCAGGGAACCCTGGCCTGAGCTTCCCCTTTACCCGTTTCGCTGTGGCGCAATTGGTCAAAATTGGTGGGAATAAAGTCGTAATAATCGCCGCCTACCCGATTCGCCGTCTGGCACCGGGCCGCCAGCTCTACCCCTTCAATGTGGGGACATTTGCGCGGCAGCAGCCGTAATTGGATTTCTGAGGCAATTTCTAGTTCCCGGTCTTGCCGTTCCTTGGCCCGCAATTCTACGGTTAGCTCGTGGTTGGCGATCGCCACGGCGGTCTGATCGGCGACCAACTGAGCCAATTTTCGCCGGGTTTGCGTCCAAACATAGTCTTCATTGGCGCTAAAAACGTATAGGCGACCGCGCTCGACGTTCTTAACCAGGATAGGCGTCCCAAATACCTCAATCTTTGAGGCCAATTGCTGGCGCAGGGACTCATCCAAACCTGCAATCCGTGAAGCAGACCCAGCGGCTGCCCTGGGGACGCTGCGGTGGAGGGCCAGCTCTTTTAAGGTTGCTTCAATGGCGCGACGGACGATTTGGCTGACTTGGGGATTGTGACTGTGGAGATGTTCGAGACAAACTTCACCACTGGGAGAAAATAATACCAGTGCGCCGCCGTCCCCATCGGTGACACGGGCCGCCATCAGCGGCGTCAGCTCCAAAAACTGATTTAAATTGTTAAAGCTGCGCAGCGCAAACCCCAGAGAGCTAAGCAGGTTTTGAATTTTATTTTGCTCGCGATGCAGGTTCGCCACCAGTTCTTTGAGTGCCAGCACGGGCGTGGTTTCGACTGGGGTTAGTTTGGGGTTGAGATCGGCCTGGCGGGGAAGGGGCGCGGCAGTCATGGCATCCAATGGGGGCAGATCGAGACACAACCATTAACAGCAAAGCCAGGGGTGTCGGTACCCTGCGTCTAGCTCTCTGTAACAGCCCTGTCAAGCGGTGAGGGTTTATTAGATCATATTTTGCGATCGCTGACAACTGCACCAGTGCGTCCGTCACAGGGAGGAAAAACGCTCGTACAGGCGTTTAGAACAGCAAACCGCCCCAAGCTCTGGGAGAGTAAGAGTTGGTTAATCTTAACGCTTCTGTTATCGATTGCCAAGAGATAGGCGGTCGAAGTTTCCCCTAGCCATTGAGTAGGGCTTCCACAAACTCATAGCTGGAGAAGGGTCGCAGGTCTTCAATGCCTTCCCCCGCGCCAATGAAGCGGATTGGCAGGTTAAGCTGTTGCGCCACCGCCAGGGCCACACCGCCCTTGGCTGTCCCATCTAGTTTGGTTAAGATTGCGCCGCTGAGTTGCGCCGCCTGGGAGAAAACTTCCGCTTGGCGCAGACCATTTTGACCGAGGGTGGCATCCAGAACTAATAAAGATTCAATCTGGGCGCCGGGAGCGTTTTTGTCGATGATGCGGCGAATCTTGCTCAACTCGTCCATGAGATTTTTCTTGTTTTGCAACCGTCCGGCGGTGTCCACCAGGAGCAGTTCTGCCTGACGGGCTTGGGCGGCCGCAATGCCATCGTAAACCACCGCTGCGGGATCGGTATTTTTGCCAGGGTTAGAGATTACGGGGGTATCGCTGCGCTCGGCCCAAATTTTTACCTGCTCGACGGCGGCGGCCCGGAAGGTATCGGCAGCGGCAATGAGACAGCGATAGCCTGACTGATGGGCCATGTGGGCGAGTTTGCCAATGGTGGTGGTTTTGCCTGCGCCGTTAACCCCTGTTACCAGCCAGATGTTGAGGGTATCTTTGAGGGGAAAAAACTCGCTGTTGCTGGAACCCGCCAGGGGACGGTCGAGGATTTCCCGCAGAATTTCCTTCAAATAGTCGATCGCCGCAGCGGGTGGGAGGGCTTCCTGGCGCAATTTACTTTGCAGGCTCTCAATGATATGGTCAGTAGCTTCGACGCCCACGTCGGCTTGCAGCAGGAGGGCTTCAATTTCGGCGATCGCGGCCTGGTTAAGGGGCCCTGACCGACGATGGCTTTGAGTTGGTTGATCAGGCTGCGTCGAGTTTTGCCCAGCCCCTGGCGCAGGCGCTTGAGCCAGTTAATTTCGTCCTCGGACACTTCATCGGGACGGCGGCCTTGGGCGGCTAGTACCTGGGCTGACCAGAGAAATTCTTCGTCCAGGTCGAGATCGGCGCTGGTAATGCGGGGTTTTGATGCTTCTGCTACTTCAATGGCCGTTTCCTTGAGGGCTTCCAATCGCTCCGAGCGCTGCATCCACACCGGCAGGCTCTCTGCCCCGGGTTCGCCGTCTACGGCTAGGACTTCGGGAGAGGGGTCGCTGGTCTCCTCGATTTGGGGGGCGATCGCCACTTCTGTCTCTGCGGGGTCTTCTGGGGCGGGTTCTGCGGCTTCAGCCTGCTGCTTGCGCTGTTGAATGGTTTGGAAAGCCGTTTTGGCCCAGGTTAAGTAATCATCTTGGGTCGCAGTTTGGCTGGTTTCCGGGATGTTTTCCGGTTCGGGCGCGGCTGGGATCGTTTCTGCTGGCGCGGGAGCAGCTTCAGACTGACTGTCCGGTTGGGTGCGATCGAACTGGCGGCGGAACCAATTAAACATAGGGGTTAACTTTAGGAATTCTGGCAGGATGAACGTTGCCCTTATTTTAGCGAAGCTGCCTGCCTATCTTTGGAACAGCGCGGTTTCTCGGTCACAGACGGCAAAAGTTGCTGAGAGACAACCCCTCAGCAAGCGCTCAGGCACAACCAGAATTTATCGAGCTTGGGGCAGGGCGACGGCGGGAATGGCTGCCGTTGACCGGTAGCTGGTCATGAAGGCTGTCAGGGCTTGATAAAGGTCTTCCCGTCCCTCAAAGGCATCCAGGCGGCAGAGAGGCGTCCCCTGCTCAAACAAAATCAAGGTCGGCAGGCTGCGCAAGCGGTAGGTGTTAGCCAGGCGAAAATTTTCGTCAGCGTTGATGCCCACTAGCTTCAGTTGTCCCGGCCATTCCGACTCTACCTTCAGCAAGACCGGGTTAATCAGGCGACACAGGCCGCACCAAGGTGCCCAAAAATGAACCAGAACTGGCTGTGGTGACTTTAAAACGTCTCGGTCAAAGTTTTTTTCGTTGAGGGTCAACATTGCGATCACTGCATCTTAAATTTTTTTTTTAAAGATTCTTTGAGTTTATGCTACAGCACTTTGGGATCAACTGACACAGAAGTTTTTCCCAGGGAAAATCCCGATGGGGATAGGGGGAGCAAATTGGACAGGTTCACAATTCAGGGTGTTTTCCGCCGTTGATTAAGGGGAAGCTGCACTGCTGATTAGCAATTCTCAACCCAGAACTTTCCTTTGGGAGCCTATAGATGTTAATCTCGTTATAGTTTTTAGCCAATGAACAAGGTATCTGGCATAGGATATCAACTATAGAGAGGCGCTGGTGATGAAGATGAGGCTGTTTAATGAGATTAACGGGCGCAACCTGCGGGGTGACCTGTTTGGAGGCCTAACGACGGCGATTGTGGCCCTGCCCCTAGCTCTAGCTTTCGGGGTGGCTTCGGGGGCTGGGCCGCGGCGGGTTTATACGGGGCCGTGTTTGTGGGGTTGTTGGCGGCGCTGTTCGGGGGAACGCCGACCCTGATTTCCGAGCCGACTGGGCCTATGACGGTGGTAATGACGGCAATTGTGGCGAATCTCACGGCGAATAACCCGGAAAATGGTTTGGCAATGGCCTTTACGGTGGTTATGCTAGCCGGTTGCTTTCAGATCGCTTTTGGTTTTCTGAAGCTGGGTAAATACATTACTCTCATGCCTTACACCGTTATTTCGGGCTTTATGACGGGGATCGGCGTGATTTTGGTGATTTTGCAGCTTGGCCCTTTTTTGGGCCATGGGACGCCTAAAGGTGGGGTCATCGGCTCCCTGCAAAGTCTGCCGGAGTTTTTAGGCAATATCAACTTGGTCGAATTTAGCCTAGGGGCGATCGCGATCGCGATTATCTTCCTGATGCCGAGCAAGTTTAAGCGCTGGGTTCCGCCCCAACTAGCGGCGCTGCTGGTGGGAACGGTGGTATCGCTGACCTTCTTTGGTAATGTGGATATTCGCCGGATTGGGGAGATTCCTACGGGATTGCCTGAGTTACAGTTGCCGACCTTTGAAGCTGACCAAATTATTACCATGTTGGTAGATGGTGCGGTGTTGGGCATGTTGGGCTGTATTGACGCCCTGCTAACCGCTGTGATTGCCGATAGTTTGACCCGCACTCACCACGATTCTGATAAAGAACTCATTGGTCAAGGCTTAGGGAACCTAGTATCTGGACTGTTTGGCGGCTTGCCGGGAGCGGGAGCCACGATGGGGACAGTCGTCAACATTCAAACTGGGGCAAAAACGGCGGTTTCTGGGCTGACGCGGGCGTTGATTCTCTTGGTTGTGGTCATTTGGGCTGCCCCCCTAACGGCGTCGATTCCCCTAGCGGTATTGGCAGGGATTGCCCTGAAAGTGGGGATTGACATCATTGACTGGAGCTTCCTCAAGCGCGCTCACCATGTTTCCATCAAAGCCTCGATCATCATGTACGGGGTGATCCTGCTGACGGTTTTGGTGGATCTGATTGTGGCAGTGGGGGTTGGTGTGTTTGTGGCCAATATTCTGACGATTCAGCGACTGTCGGAGCTGCAATCTAAGGAAGTTAAAGCCATTACCGATGCCGATGATGATATTAACCTCTCCCCGGAGGAAAAAACCTTGTTACAGCAGGGTTTGGGGCGTATCATGCTGTTTTATCTGAGCGGGCCCATGATTTTCGGGGTGGCTAAGGCTATTTCTCGCCAGCAAAATACGTCAGCCAACTACGATGTGTTGATTGTTGACCTCAGTGATGTGCCTCTGTTAGGCGTGACTTCTTGCCTGGCGTTGGAAAATGCCATTAAGGATGCCTGCCTCCAGGGCCGTCAGGTCTATGTGGTGGGAGCAACGGGCAGCGTTCGTCGGCGCTTGGAGCGGTTTGGGATTTTAGAGGATCTGCCCCCGCAAAATCTGTTGCTGGATCGTAAAGAAGCCCTGCAATTGGCGGTGGCTGCGGTTCGCGAAAGGGCGGCGATGTCTGGGGAATTGCTGCCAGAGGTCGATGGCGCGGTGCTCTAGGTCTCTGGATTGACGGGTGGCTTCGGTTCAGGATTGTGGCTGGGTCGAAGCACTTTTTTTAAAGTGTCAATTGATTGGGCGATCGCCTAATGTGTGTTCGATTAGCTGTATTTGCTCATCCGTGGGTATTGCTTTGTACTCGTAAGTTAGGGTTAGCACTGCTCTTACCTCTTTTTACAAAGAATAGTGTCATTTTGTAGGAATGGGGATAAAGCCTAAAAACTGGCACAATATCCGATCCCACACCGCAGGCTCAAGCCCTGGGTTAGCTTTCATCCTCCGGTTGAAACGCGGGGGGTCTCAGCATATTTTTGATAGGCGATCGCCACTGGTCGCGCTGGAGGTTAATCTTCCCCGATTCAGAAAAGACGATGCCTTCCTGTTCCAGCAAAGACCGTTGTAAATAGTCAGAACCGTGACGCCGCAGGGAGTGGGAAACTTCGCCCTTGGCATTAACCACCCGATGCCAGGGAATATCTGCGTCCACAGGAACCCGAAAAAGTGAATAGCCGATTAAGCGAGCCTGACCGGGCAATCCTGCTAAATTTGCCACCTGGCCGTAAGTCGCCACTTTTCCAATGGGGATTTGTCGTACTATCTGGTAGATGCGCTCGTAAGACTTCATCCAGCAATGCGATCCAGGGTCGCAACCGCTTGTTCCGAGACTTCAGCTGGCAGGGGGACATAGCCCAGTTCTTCGCTCAACCGCTGTCCTTCGGTTAAACTCCACCGTAACACAGCTTTGAGGGCTTCCGCTTTATTGGGATTGTCGTATTGTTCGTAGGCCAGTATCCAGGTGTAGGTCACGATGGGA
>JAAUTE010000182.1 GCA_012031815.1 Chloroflexaceae bacterium | reverse complement strand
GGATGGCAGGCGCGCAGGGAACGATACTGAAAAATTGTCGCCAGCATCACCCCATCCTTGTGACTAAAATTGCGCGCCGGCCTGGGGTTTGCCGTCACTGTCCCCTGCTGCAATAGCTCAATAAATTGCTCTAGCTGCTCCGTAGGCGATCGCCAAGAGGATTCATTGTCCTGCAAGCGGCGTTCTACCTCCCAGTAATGTTGGGCAGTTTCCATCAGCTCTTTGAGGGCGGCCAGTTGGTCGTAGGGGAGGGAATTGGGGGTTAGAAAGGTATTAATAGCATCATTTAGGCAAAAAATGGCGTTAAATGGAGCTGCTTCATAGACAGCACGGGTCTGCTCGATCCAGGTGCAGATGCGACTGTAGGCGCTGGTTGCCCGATGGCCCAAGCGATCCCAACGGCTGAAGGCGGTCACTGGCAAAAGGCGGGGAAACGCTAGGTCAATGAGAAAACAGTGATCGGCGATCAACCCAGCCCGCACCGGATCGATGGCTGCTGAGAGGGACTCGGAGGAATGGGCCAGATCTTGGCCGCGATCGCTTAAAACCACCAGCATTTCCGCCACGCCATCCCGGTCTAGCGTCCTTCCCAGATCGGGGTAAACCAGGGCCAGCAGTACCAGGAGGGCGCGAACCAGGGGCGAACTAATTAGGGGACGCTGTTCGTTGAGGGGAAAAACGGGAATTTCCTGGGCAGAAAGCATCTGCATTAGGGCGTAGCGGGCAATTTCATCCAATCCAGGGGCAACAATTGCCACCTCTCCCGGCTGTACCTCTCCCCCTTGCACCGCCGCAATAATGGTTTGGGCGACTGCCCGCAGCAGCTCGGCCCGGGAAATGGTTTGCAGGGACTGCACCTGCCGAGGCAGGGTTGCAAAAAAGCTGGGATCGCTCATTAACTGAATTGCCGTCTCGCTGGCTGCTGGCAATCCGGCTGAGCGATCGCAGGTTTCCCTGGGAGCGTCCTTGGCCAGGCTCAACAGATAATTGGGGTCAGCATTCAGACCCAATCGCACCTGTCCGTCGGAATTATAGGCAAACACCCCGAAAGCGCCCCCCGCCAACAGTACCTCCAATAATTCCTTGGCGATCGCGGGATAATCGTCGGTATCGTCCGCAAATACCGCCCGGTAGCGCCGCCATAACTGCTGCTGGTAGCGGGCATCGGGCAGTAAATAGCGCCAATAAAGCTCATAAATTAGCCCGTAGGTCAACAGGCCTCGGCTCAAACACCACTGCCGCCATTGCCCCAAACATTGGGCGATCGCCTCCCAAACAGAATTATCCTGAGCGTCATGGCCTTCCAAGGTTAACCAATGCCTGGAAAGAGCCTGCCAACTGGTCGCCGGCCAGCCTTCCGCCAGCAGCAGGGGAATCTGTTCCGTTTCCAGGGCTGCTGCCCCTGCTAGCTGCAATAAATCCAGGATGCGCCGTACCACTCGTGAAGGATTGCCGAGAGTCGGTTCCGATTGGGCGAGAATGGGCTGCCACAGGCGCAGGGCGAGAGCTTGCTCCGTTTCGGGCCGCAGCCTCAGGGGAAATTGGGCCTTAAGCTGTAAGCGCTCAAACAACAGCGGCCAGAATAATTCCACCTCATCGGCGATAAAGCCCAGGGGCGTCTTGCAGGTCACCGGATAGGTTCCCTGGATGGTCGCCGCCAGCAAATCCCCCCAACTGCCGACGACAATCATCATTCGCTGCCAAAACTAACGCCGATGGCGTTAGCCCGGCTGGGTGATGGGCTTTGTCAGGGCGCGGAGCGCGATCGCGGCGCTGTTCCTTGACCCATTGTTGAAATTCTGCCGCCAGGCGAGTGGTTTTACCGCTGCGGCTCGGGCCGATTAACCAAAGTGAGGATAACTGGGATACCACGGTTTTTCCCTTGACCTTGCTACCATAGCTTATAAATCGATCGTGTTTCCCGGCCGGACGGGAACGGATTGTGCTCAAGGGCGGCGGCAGCTCGCTTCCCCAAGCAATCCTGCCAGCATTGAACTTTTTTACATTGAGCAGGAGATTTTTTAGGGTAGAGTATTTTCTAAAAGTAGCGTGGAACTCAAGCCACAATCGCCACCAAAACCATGAAATCCAAAAGCATATTCCAGGCTGCCGGGCAGTGGTTATCTTCAAGCCCCGATCGAGCCTTGGAGCAGGCTTATCAGGCAGCCCTCACCATAAAAGCCATTGAAGATGAACACTTTCGTGGTCAAAAAGTAGCCTCTGAATTTTGCGACTACAGTGATAGCGTCGTTTCTTATTTTAAGATCGAAGTCAACCAAAATTTAACCATTGCCAGAAACAAACTCTCCCAATTTCGGACGCTGCGTTCTTTACCGATCTCTCTGCCCGGCCAGGGGGCAGCTGAACCCTATCACGGCGATCGCACCGTGGGAATTCTCGATAAACTCAGCTTTATCGACCGCGTTATTGCTAAATATGACCTGCCGGCCCCACCCGCCCCAGAGCCAGTCTCCTCGGAACTTAGCGCAACCCAGATGGGCGATCGCAACGGCACACATCCAGTTCGCCCGTCCAAAATTCCCCCCGCCCCGGCGCTAGGAAAACCAAACCCTCAATACGAAACGGTTTCTGACAAAACTGGCGTACTACCCCGTTCTTTTTTGAGAACCCTCAATCGGATCAAGCGCGAAATCGATCCGAATTCCGCAGAAACCGAAGAAGAAGTTTTGCTAAAATTCCGTAACTCTCGCAATAAAACTACGATTTCTGTCAAGTTTTTTTTGATATTAATCATTGTTCCCCTGCTCACCCATCAAATTACTAAAAGTTTTTTCATTGCCCCATTGGTGGAAACCTGGTTTGCCAATCACGAACAGGTATTATTTATCAACCAAGATTTTGAAGAAGAAACCCTGGTTGAACTACAACGATACCAAGAGAGACTGCATTTAGAGTCTTTAATTGGTCTGACCCCGGAGCCACAGCCAGAGGAAATCGCAGAAAAACTTCGCGAAAAAGCCGCTGAGTCCATTGTTGAGGTGCGCCGCCGTGAGGCCAATGCGATCGCCAATATTTTCGCTGATATTTGTTCGCTGATCGCCTTCACCGCCATCATCGCCATGAGTCGCAAAGAAATTGTGGTGGTCAAATCCTTTATTGACGAGATCGTCTATGGTTTGAGCGATTCAGCCAAGGCATTTTTGATTATTCTGGTCACCGATATTTTTGTAGGCTATCACTCACCCCACGGTTGGGAGGTGATTTTGGAAGGGATCGGTCAGCATTTTGGCTTGCCAGAGAACCGAGAGTTTAATTTCTTATTTATTGCCACCTTTCCGGTGATCTTAGATACCGTACTCAAATACTGGATCTTCCGCTATCTCAATCGTATTTCGCCTTCTTCTGTGGCAACCTATCGCAACATGAATGAATAATCTTTGGGGAGGGAACTGGCGGTGACAACACCCGAAGCGTACCGAAATTCCTTCCTAATTTAGGAGGTAAACCCCTCTCTAAAAGCTTTATAATTTTAGCTAGTTCTCTGGTTCAGGTGAGGAAAATTCCCATGACTCCCCACGATTTATTACTACTGGCTTTGTTGTTGAGTCCGGGACTGCTGCTGTCCATTGCGGTGATGCTGAGCTTTGCGGAAGGGGGCTAAAACTGCGGTTATTCTCGCCATTTGTCCAGGGAATCGGTGTTGGTCAGAGAATCTTCTAAATCTCGCCGCTGCTCCATCTGGCGGAGAAAATAGCCGGTCATCATCGCTGAGGCGAGCAGATGGGCTAAATTCTCGCGGTCGGTCATAATGTGAACATTAAAATTATCAGAGGGGAGCATTCCCACGAGTCCGCGCACGTTGTGGGAGATAATTTGCTTGATTTCGGGGGAGGCAGAATGGGCAACCTGGGATAATACTTCTGGATTTTGCTGTTGCAGCTCGTGAAGATACTGCAATAATGGGTTTTCGGGGTGTTCTTCCGACTCAGAGTTGAAAAAGTTCGCGTTATTTACCATTAGAACTCCCAGGGATGGATCTACCTATTCACTTTGACATACTTTGGGTGATCGCTGCCAGCCCATTTAGTGCCCAATTGTCAAGCAAGAACTTGCGCCAGGGAGTCAATCTCAAAATATTGATGAAATTTGTCCGTTACTTCCAACCAATAAGAACGTCCGTCGGCTTGGCGGCGCTTGCGGACTAACCCTAGCTCGACCAGTTCCTGGACTTGGGCATAGGCTCCGCTGCCGCGTAGTTCGATGAGTTCGGTCTGCAAAATTGGGCTTTTTAGGGCGATCGCAGCCAGGGTGCGGAGGGCGGCGGTTCCCAGTTCAGCGGGCACTAAATGTTCGAGCAAGCTGGTGTAGGCGGAGCGCAACTGCAAGCTGTATCCGTTTAGTGTTTCAACCACTTCCAGGGCGCTGTCGCGGTGGGCATAGTCGGCATCAATTCAATGAGGGCTTCTTCAATTTCTTCGGGTTGGCGCGAGACAATTTCGGCCAGCGCGTCTTTGGCGAGGGGCTGTCCTTTGAGATACAAGATAGCTTCAAGTTGGGTTGCCAGCCTCAGCACAGGCTTGATTCAACAATTGTGAGTGTTTCCTAGTCGGATCATCTTAGCTAACTCTGGGCAACAACGGCCATCGCTTCAGGGGCGCTGCAGGGGAAAGCTGGCAATTTGCCAGGGCTTAATGGCAAGGGAAGGGTCAGCGGCCGGAGACTGTTCGAGTAGATTGACGCGATCGCCAATGTGCAGTCCGAAATAATTTTCTAGGCAGAGCTGGGCGGCCTGGCCGTGGCATTCGTAGCAGCGCAAGATCCAGGCGGTCGCCTCGTTTTCTGCTGGTTTAAGGGCCATTAAGATCAAATTCTCTGCCCCTAAATCGAGGAGGGAGTGGATCGGCGGCAGGGTTTTGGGCTGATTGTCGGAGCTTACCTCTCCTAAAATCCACTGCAAGGGCAAATTCAGCTCGTAACCCCGGCGCACCGTTGCTGCCGCCACCCAATTTCCTGCGTGGGGATAAAGGGTGTAGGTAAAGCGATGCCAGCCGCGATCGCAGTGGGGATCGGGCCAGCGGGGACTGCGCAGCAGGGAGAGGCGCAGTTGATTGTCCCGGCAGTCCATGCCGTATTTACCATTATTGAGCAAGCTGACGCCGTAGCGCTGAGTCTTATCGGTTAAATCCGCCCAACGCAGGCCGGGAACTTCCCATTTGGCTTTTTCTTCGGGGGTTTGGGGACAGGTAGGGCGGGCGATCGCACCGCAGGGGATTTCGTAAATTACTTGATCGGTTTCTAGATTAAAAGGGAAGGCAGCTTTGACGAAAACATGGGTTTCCTGCCAATTGACCTGGGAGTTAATGGTTAGAATCGGTGAATTTTACTTGCAAACAATAGTCTTGAATAAATTGTGAGGAACCGAGCTGGCGGGTTGCCCGAATTCGCCATTGCAATGGCCCCCAATCCAGCCATTCCAGAGAGGTTAATTGAGCTGCGGGTAAGGGATGCTCTTGGTAGTTGGGATCAATATTCCAGGCGTCCCAATACTGCCCTTGATCCTGAAAAGCTTGCAGTTGATTGCCTGGGCCGCGCAACACTTCCCAGTTATTTACCTTGTCAAAAATGCGGCTTAATTCTCCGGTGCTCGACTCAATTTCTACCCGTAAATAATGGTTTTCCAGGCAGAAATCTACCGGAGGTTGCCGCTGAGTAGGTTTCAATTCACCGGGACATAACCAATAGAGACCATAGCCAATTCCCGGAATTTGCGCCGAAAATAATAATTGATTATTGTCTAATTGCTGGGAGAGAACTTCTTGTCCTTGAATGTCATAAACTCGCCAATAACCTTCTGTGGGTAGGGAGCAGGTGACAATTTCTTGCCGCGACCAATTTAAGGCATTAAACACAATTAAGGGTCGTGCCTCCGGCTGGGGTCGAGAAGACCTGTCAATATCAGCGGCGATCGCCTCTAAGGCTCCCTGTAAAATGGTTTCGCCTGCCTGTTGGACGTCGCACCAAGCTTGATTGGCATCCACAAAAACCTCTGAAATAGAAGTCCCCGGCAAAATATCATGGAATTGATTAAAAAGTAGCTGTTTCCAGGCCATTTCTAAATCCTGCTGCGGATAGCTAAACCCATTGGGAAAGTTCATCGACGCGATCGCCGACCAGAGTTCTGCCTGATACAGCAAGCCTTCACAGTAACGATTAGCCCGTTTTTGATCGCCGTGGGTCGTGTAGCAACCGCGATGTAATTCTAGATATAGCTCGTCCTTCCACACCGGCAACTGCCCTGGGTCAATGCTTGCCTTGAGTCGGTTTAAATAGGCGATCGCCGTCGAAAATTCCAGCCGAGGAAACAGGGGAGACCCTTGGAAACGCCGCTGTACTTCCAGCATATCTTGAGTCGGCCCGCCGCCGTGATCCCCGACTCCCGGCAGCCAAAACGCCTCGGTTAATCCCGTTTGTTGTTCCCAGGCGACCCCGTAGTTGGCCATTGGCAAGGGACTGGTATCCATGACCCCAGCCACATTGGGCGGCGACATCAGCGTCAGCAGTTGGGTTCCATCGGGCCCTTCCCAGGCAAAAAAACCGTGGGGAAAAGCCTTGCTGTCATTCCAGTGCAGTTTTCCCGTTACAAAGTATTTAATCCCGCTTTCCCGACAAATTTGGGGCAACTGCCAGGTAAATCCAAAACTATCCGGCAACCAAGCCACCTCAGCCATCCGACCAAACTTTTCCTGAAAATAGCGCTGGCCATAGAGAAATTGTCGCACCAGAGATTCTCCTGCCGGTAAATTCACCTCCGGCTCTACCCACATGCCGCCCAAAAGCTCCCACCGTCCTGCCTCCACCGCTGCCTGGATTTGAGCAAACAGATCGGGGCGATGAACTTCGATCCAGGCGTACAGCGCCGGGGTTGAATGGCCAAAAATTAACTCAGGAAAGGATTTTTGCAGCGTTAAAACCGACGCAAACGTCCGCTGGGCGACCTCCCAGGTTTCTGCCACCGGCCACAGCCAGGCCATATCCAGATGGGCGTGCCCCAACAGATGAAACCCCCGTTCCTTCAATAAGCCCCCCAAGGGCCTCAGATCTTCCCGCAGCGATCGCAACCCCCGGTCAAACCTGTCGCGATCACCCACCCACTGCCAGGGAATGGACGCGATCGCCCCAGCCAGCTCAGTCAATTTTTCTGGCGCAAAAGCAGCCAAATACTGCTGCAAAACAGTTAGCTCATCCGCTAACAACCCCGGATCGAGAGAATCTCCCTGATGCTCCCAAATTGCCTGGGAGCGCATTAATGCCCCGCCATCGTGGCCAGGACTCACCAACCGCAGCGCCAGGGAAAACGCTTCCCCCGGATTGGCCGCCGTTGTTAGCAAGATTCGCCCCGCAGAGTCAAATAAATCCCCAGAGCGCACCAATTCTCCATTCACATAGATTTCAGCCACCTCTGCCCACCAGGTCAACCCCAGCCGCAACGCCAATCCCGCCAGCGGATAGTCCCGTAAGGCATGAGGAACCCGCAGGCGCTGAACAAACCAACGCACCTCGCGACCCGCCCCCCAAAGCAAATAGCCTTTTTCATTAGGTTCCGCCGCTTGCCAAGGCAGGGTTTCCGGCTCCAGGTTGGTAACTCCCCCGGATAAACTTGCCAGCTTCCCATCAGCTCGTGCTGCACCAGTTGGCGCAGGCGATCACAAACAGCCTTAATCCTCGCGAGCAGTTCCGTAGTCATGGGATCGAGAATTGATTACCAGGGTTGAGGAGAAGGGTCGCCGTAGGCTAGCCAGGCTAAATCCACCAGCCCCTCAAAAATAGCGGCCGCCGCAACCGCATTGCCGTACCGGAGAAATATTACAAAGTCATCTACGATCTCCGCGAGCCGGAAAAAAAGGCCATCGGCTTTATCTTGCCCAATGAAGGTTCGCAACGCCCTGAAAGCGAATTCGCGGTATCGGTGGATGAAGTGGAACGCCAAACCGGATTGGATTTTTTCCCGAAACT
>JAAUTE010000181.1 GCA_012031815.1 Chloroflexaceae bacterium | reverse complement strand
ACCAAAACAATGCGGAAGATCATGGGAATGCGGGACAAAAGCCTCCAGCACGCCATCATCGGGAGAATCAATCAATTCATCGAGAATTTCCAGGGTGTCCTTAACCCGCGCCGCCGTATTGCCCCAACCGGGTTCAAACCCCAAATCTTGCAGTTCAAGCGAAAGGAATCGTAGGAGCGCTCCTGGGGCAGGCGACTGACCAAGGTAATCCCTTGCTTAATTTGGTTGGATAATTGCCGCTGATTTTTAATGCGTCCATTAATCAGCAGTACCGTTCCGTTATAGCTGTGTAAACTCAAAAAGTTATAAAGGGTTTCCAACCAGCGATCGGGGTCTTGAAAGAGTTTGCTGGAGAGGAAACGGTTGAGAAACTGAACGCCGCGGCCAATATTTTTCGGGTCGCGAATCGTCGGCGAATAGTCATAAAAAGGCTCAAAGTCAATTTCAAAAACGTCCCCTTCTTCAGGATGAAACTGATTGATAAAGCGGTCTCGCGTGTCGAGTAACTCCTGCTTGGTCAGGGATTCCCAATGGAGGTCTTCAAAGAGTCGATAGCTCTCCTGGCTAGCAAGGCGAGGACGAATAATGAAACACAGTCCATCTTCTTCGAGGATAATTTCTTGGGTGTAGTAAATCAGTTTGCCAAGCTGTGAGGAATCCCAACTGTCCGGGGCAGCGGTTTTGAGGTTACAAATTTCGCTGCGATCGCAAAAATCATTGTACGCACCGACAATTTCGTTTTTGAGGAGATAGCGATGGTCTGAAGCCCGCAGATAGTCCATAAAATCCCGCAAAAGCTTCTTTTCCTCGGAGTTGAGCACCGCTTCAATTAAATTAGACATTAAACCCCCTCAGATTACCTGGACGATTGCTAAAGACTTTCAAAAAACAATAGCTTAAATCAGAGAGGGCCGCCTCTATAAACAGGCAGAAACCAGGAGCATCAGCCACACTTAAGCAAAATTTTCGAGAATGGGCGTCCTTTAGAAGAGAAACGCCTGAGTTTCCGACCAAAGAAGGGGCAGTGCATCAGTAAGGCTATGATTGCTCTCCAATTCCACCAGCTTGACCCAAGGACGAGAGCGTGCATAATCGCGGCTAGCTTCAATGGGAACCGTCTCATCGAATTTGCCGTGGAGAATCAGGGTCGGCGTCGGGCGCTGTAGCTGCCGGTCGTCGTATTGCTCAGCATCCCGAACAAAGTTGTAATTTAAGGGCAAAGGCTTCGCCTCGGCGTAGTGATAGATCGGCAGAGAGCCAGAGGAACGCCATTGTTGTACCTGCTCTTCCCCCAATTGCTGCAAATAGCGAGGAAGAAAGCCAAAGGCCGGCGCTAATAGCACCACCCTCACCACCTGGACAGATTGCTCCGCCAGCCAAGCCGCCGTCAAGCCGCCCAAACTGGAACCGATGGCCACCACCTCAGCGGGCGCAGGCGGTAACAGGGCCGCCACCTGTTGGATCTGCCGCGTCAGGGTCAATCCCGAAAAATCCCCCCCATTGAGATCCACCAAAGTCAACGCCTCCCCCCGTTCGCCAAAACGTTCCTGAAAGTATTGGGCTTTAGACGAGCGCGGACTCGACGCAAAGCCATGCAAATAGACAAACTTCGCGATCGCCATTGGCTCAAGCTCTCCCCTTGGAACTCTACGGATCGACCCTAGCAGATTTAAAGGACGGCGCAAGCAGGTACACTTTTACTAAGTCCAACTCCCTCTCTGGCTAGTGGCCCTAGGGTTTGTGATGAATTTCCAATTTTTGCTAACTGTAGCAATTCTTATTTTTTGAGAGAGATTTCCCCCAGAGATTCCCCATGCCCTCCCCAAACTTTCCACAAATTTTTCTAGGGTTTTCCACAGTTTGCTCAGGCTTTTCCACAGCCTCAAACGGAGCCATCTGGGGTGCAGGCCTTTATGGGGAAAACCTGGGGGTAGCCTATTTTTCTGTTGATTCTCCTGGGAGATTGTAAAATCAGGTAACGAAATAAGCCCTCAAACCCTTATTCTCTCGTTGGGTCTCACTGGCGATAGCGCGGTTTTTAATATTTTGCAACATTGACAAAGCCCGCCACTCTTTAGAGAATAAATCGACATCCCTAAGAGCACCGATTCCTAAAAAGCGCCGTGCCAGCCAAGGCCGCAGGCTATTTGAAAATTGTCCGGTCTTAATTTTGGTGCGATCGCTTTTAGTTTTCTTGGCTGGCCCATCAATCAGCCCCTGTTTTTTTTCTCATAACTAAGGTAGCAACGATGAACACATCAATTAGTATTTTGACCGAGATTCCCGAAGAACTCCATTCTTCCCTGCGGGACTATCTCGATTCCCATCCCAGTTGGGATCAAGACCGGGTCTTTGCCGCAGCCCTGTCCCTGTTTTGCTGCAAAACAACGGATACGAAACCAGCCAAACCTCTCGCAACTACCGGGCCTGCGCTCGCGTCTACCTGGAAACCCTCTTTCAAACCCATTAAGTGCTGGCATCGCGGATGAGGGAACCTGCTGCCCAGCCAAACCAATCCTAAAACCTGCTGCCCAGCCAAACCAGTCCTAAAATAGGATTGTTTTCACCCCGGAGACCGCCCATGACCCAGGCTCAGGAAACAAAAGTCATCTTGCCGCAGTTGATCGTCGGGCTGGGCAATCCAGAGCCAAAATATGACAAAACGCGGCATAATATTGGCTTTGAGGTGGTTGACGCCCTTGCTAACGCCTGGCAGCTCCCCTGGCAACAGCACAAGCGGTTTCAGGGCTGGCTCCTGGAAAAATCGGGGCCCCACGGCAAACGCTATCTCCTCAAGCCTTCGACCTACATGAATAATTCGGGGCAGGCCGTGCGGGCAGTTACAGATTGGTATAAAATTGCGCCCCAGTCGGTACTCGTGATCTATGACGAAATGGATCTGCCGGTCGGTCGCCTGCGGTTGCGGCTTTCCGGCTCGGCGGGGGGTCACAACGGCATAAAATCCATTATTGCCCACCTGGGCACCCAGGACTTTCCCCGGCTGCGGCTCGGCATCGGCAAAGCCCCCGCAGACAAACCCACAATTTCCCACGTTCTCGGTAAATTTGCCCCCCAAGAAGCCCAAACTATCGCCTTGGTTCTCGACTTGGCGATCGCGGCGGTGGAAGTGAGTTTCAAGGAAGGGGTCGAAAAAGCGATGAATCTATACAATACTCGCAGCGCCGAGGAGTAAGGGCGGGAGTTAACCGAACTAGGCAGCGAGGGACTCGTCAGGAACCAAGCGCAGGCGCGAACCCCGCGAGGGCAGGCCAAGCTGAATTTCGCCGCAGGGGACGGATACGGGAATGGAGACCGTGAAGCGACTGGGCCCCTGGTTAACGGAGCGCACCAGAATTGAATAACCGACCGTCGCCGCCCACTGTTGGGCAAATTCTTTAGGCAAGGTAGCAAACCACACTTCCGCCACAAACCCGGAAAAAGACCGCTCCGACTCTCGCCAGTAACATTCAACCGCATTAAATTGAGTGGCGAGGGTAGCCACCAGCTCGTAGGGGATTGAACGCATCACCATACCTCCCAAAAGACAGACAACAGCAATGAAACCCGAAGTTGTGGCTGATTAGTTGGATTCCCCGTAACCGAGCCGGATATGGCGGTTAGTAAGCCTCAACGATCAAGCCGGAACGCAATGACGCTTCTAGTTCTTTGAGGGCCGCAATCTCCGCTGCCGCTAATCTTCTCGGCGTGCCCAGTTGGGCATTGAGCTGAAAGGCTAAATCTGGGGTGACTTTACCGAGGAAGAGGATTTCCTGAGCAATTTGGCAAATTGTTTCCATGAGTCGCTCCTCCTTGAGTTAACTCCAGTTTCTCAGAAACTTCTCAGCCAGGCGACCGCTGTTTGCCAACTTAAGGGAAAGTTAGTTAAATTAGCAGCCCCGCCCAAAATGCGATCGCCGCCTGGCGGGTTAACTGACCATTAAATCTTGCTGAGCCTGCTTTTCGCGATCTTTGCGGCGTTTTCTGGCATAGAGTTGAATGGCGATCGCAAAAGCCACGACCAGGGTCCCAATCAGGCCGGTAGTGGCATCGAGAGGCAGATCGTTTTTGAAGATCGCGAGCAGGACAATGGCGACCAGCAGCACCGTTGGCGCTTCATTAAAGACGCGAAACTGCTGGCCGCTCCAGTGACACTCATCCTGAGCCAGTTTCTTGATAATGCGCCCGCACCAGTGATGATAGATCAACAACAGCGCCACAAAAGCCAGCTTAATGTGCAGCCAACTCGCCTTTAACACCTCCGGCTCCGTGTAGATTAACCCTGCCGCCATCGCCACCGTCACCACCATTCCCGGCGTTGTGATAATGTTGTAAAGACGCTTCTCCATAAGCTGGTACTGCTCTTTGAGGATAGTTTGAGCCGGTTCTGGCATTTGGGACGCCTCAGCATGATATACAAACAAACGCACCAGGTAAAACAGCCCCGCAAACCACACGACAATCCCAATGAGGTGAAACGCTTTAAACCAGTAGTAAGCCATAAAATTTATTTAAGGACACAATTCCCCCAGCTAGTTTAAGCCCTCCTTTCCAGTTCACTGTCGGCTCTCAACATAATGTAAAAACTTGACTGGCAAGGGGGGTATTGACCGCAGCGCCTCAACCCGCTATCACTGAGCATTAGCAAAGAAACCTGACCCATTCACCCCACCCTATTTACTCCCAAGCCCTAAGCCATGACCACGCAAGACCCCAATCTCATCGCCGCCACCACCAGCGATCAACCGATCCTAGAAGCGGTGACCGAAGACCCTGGTGCCACCCGCGTCAGCCATCTAGAGGTGATTGAAACCGTCATCGCCAGCCTGCAAGAGAATGATAGCGCGATGATTTCTGAAAGCGACAATGGCTCCCTGTGGCGATTCCAATATGGCTCAGTGGAAGTTTTTGTGCAGCTCACAGGCGACAGCGAAGACGATCTCTTTGTGGTTTGGTCGCCGATTCTCTCCCTACCCGTTAAAGATGAACTCGGATTGATGCGGCGGTTGCTGGAGATGAACTGGACTGATACCTTTGAAGCCTGTTTTGCGATCGCCAACGATGAGGTATTGGTATTGGTACAGCGATCGGTGAATGAACTTTCTCCCGGCGAAGTGGCCCGGGCGATTACCCTGGTGGCAACCGTCGCCGACGAAAACGACGAGGCCCTCATTGAGGAATTCAACCCCGGCTAGGGAACTGCGATCACCGCTTGAATGGATGGAGATTGGCGATCGCAGCCGCTTTGACTAGATGGACGTAATTTCTTTTTCTTTAGCGGCGAGGAGTTCGTCAATTTTGCTGGTGTATTGGTTGGTAACCTTTTGCACCTCTTCCTGCAAATCGCGGGACTCATCTTCGGATATATCGCTATTTTTCTCCTGCTTGCGAATCTCATCAATGGACTCGCGGCGGATGTTGCGCAGGGCAACCCGGCCTTCTTCTGCCAGTTTTCCCGCCACTTTGACCAATTCCTGGCGGCGTTCGCTGGTCAGGGACGGAATATTCAGTCGCACGACGCTGCCATCGTTGTTGGGGGTCAGCCCTAGATCCGATTGGAAAATCGCCCGCTCGATCGCCCCCAAACAGCTTCTATCGAAAGCTTGAATAGCGATGGTCGTAGCATCGGGGGTACTGATGTTGGCCAGGGATTTCAGCGGCGTCTCCGTGCCGTAATATTCTACGACGATCCGATCCAGCAGACTCGTACTGGCGCGACCCGTGCGGAGCGTATTAAATGAACGCTGGGTCGCTTCGATGGTCTTTTGCATTTGGCTTTTAATGTCAGCTAACTTCACAGAAACCTCCCACAATAGTTCCAACAGGGTCTCCTTTGACAGCCCGTACTATATTACCGCGAACTGACAAATCAAAAACAACAATGGGGATGTTGTTTTCTTTGCACAGGGCGATCGCGGTTCCGTCCATAACACGGAGGTCATGGGTGAGGACATGGCCGTAGGTCAAGGTTTGGTAACGGCGGGCATTGGGATTCAGGGCAGGATCGGCGTCGTAGATCCCATCTACCTTGGTCGCTTTAAAAATGACTTGGGCATCAATCTCAGCAGCACGCAGGGCAGCAGTGGTGTCCGTGGTAAAAAGGGGTTGCCAGAGCCGCCCCCAAAAATTACCACCCGGCCTTTTTCCAGGTGGCGAATGGCTCGCCGTCGGATGTAGGGTTCGGCCACTTCCTGCATGGCGATCGCCGTTTGGACGCGGGTGGGAATGCCGATTTGTTCGAGGGCATCCTGGAGGGTCATGGCATTCATGATGGTTGCAATCATGCCGACGTAATCAGCCGTCGCCCGATCCATGCCCTTGGCCGCCGCTTTGACGCCGCGAAAAATGTTGCCGCCGCCGACCACAATGGCAAGCTGGACGCCGCTGTTGACGACCTCGGAAATTTGTGAAGCAATGTCAGCAACGACCTTGGGGTCGATCCCATAGCCCAGTCCCCCCATCAGCGCTTCACCGCTTAGTTTGAGCAAAACTCGGTTGTAAGCCATTCCTAGACCCGCTTAGTATAGTATTTTCCTTTAACTGCCTCCACATAAGATAGCATTATTCAGTTGACGGTTATCAGCGATTGGGGAGTGAGAGCGGGTTGTGGCCATTTGGCTCGGTTGAGGTCAGGGGCGATCGCCTTTAAGAAGCACCTAAGGGACGGGTTAGTGGCTAAGAGACGATGGTTTTGCTGCTGAGCGCTCCCTGGCGAGACACTCGGGGAACTGGCTGGACAAATCAGAGAATTTCACCTGGAGATATTAGAGTATTCCAGAGGTCAAATACCTTTACAAAAAATTAATATAGTTGTAGCAAAGCTTAAAGCACGGGATCGAAGGCAGCGGTATGCGAACCTTTCTCACGGTTTGGTTGGGACAAGTTGTTTCTTTGTTGGGGTCGAAGTTAACTGAATTTGCCCTGGGGGTGTGGATTTACGAGCAGACGGGGTCGATTACTCAGTTTGCCATTGCGGTGTTGCTGATTTATTTGCCCAATGTGTTGGTCTCGCCCCTGGCCGGGGTGCTGGTAGATCGCTGGAGTCGGCGCTGGGCAATGATTCTCAGTGATGGTATTGCGGCGGTTTCAACGGTAGTGGCAGTAGTGTTGGTCTTTTCGGGCCACCTGGCAGTCTGGCACGTCTATGTGGCGATCGCGATTCGGTCGGTATTTGAGGCGTTTCAGTGGCCGGCCTATGTGGCGGCGATCGCCCAATTGGTTCCCAAGCGCCATCTCAGTCGGGCCAATGGCATGGTGCAGGTTTCCCGGGCCATTGGCAAGTTGATTGCTCCTCTGATGGCAGGGTTTTTGATGAAGGCGATCGCCCTGGAGGGGGTGCTGCTGGTGGATTTTGCGACGTTTTTGGTGGCGATGGCGGCCTTGTTGGCGGTGCGCTTTCCTCCCTACCGCAGCCCTTTATCCCCAAAAAGAAGCAAGCAACCCCTGTGGCAGCGGTTATTTCAAGAAACTCGCCAAAGCTGGCACTATGTGACGAAGCATCCTGGTTTGGTGAAATTATTGTTATTTGTTTCGGTGATCTATTACACCACGGGAACCCTGGAAGTCGTTTTTTGGCCCTATATTCTCAGCTTTGCCTCTAGTGCAGAGTTGGGGTTGGTGTTGTCCGTTGGTGGCTGTGGCATGTTGCTAGGGAGTTTAGCCATTAGCACTTGGGGCGGCCCGAAGCGGCGCATCTATGGCATGGTGGCGCTGGTTCCCCTCCAAGGAATTTTGATTATTGTGGGGGCGTGGCAGTTTTCCCTGATGGTGGCGGGGGGGGTGATATTTGCCTTTTTGTTCGCTCAGCCGATTATTGTCAGTTGTAATCAGTCGATCTGGCAGAGTAAAGTGCCGCTAGCTTTACAAGGTCGGGTGTTTGCGCTGCAAACGATGTTGGAGCGTTCCTTTGCCATTCTCGCCTATAGCTTGAGCGGCCCGATCGCCGACTATATCTTGGAGCCGTTGATGTTGCCCGATGGCGGGCTGGG
>JAAUTE010000180.1 GCA_012031815.1 Chloroflexaceae bacterium | reverse complement strand
TGCTCTGGCTATAGTCATTAATTTGGTTGATTAACTGCTGGTCTGTGTCAGCTTGAGCTAGCTGTAAACTGTTGCCATTGCTAGCTGTAGGGGTCTCAAGCATGGATTCAGATGCGATCGCGCTGCCTGCTAGTAACAGTGAGGCACCGAAAATGATGGGAACGCTCCCTAAAATTCTGCCAATAGGTCGTATTTTTAACATAAACCTCACACCCTATCTAAAAAAATGGAGTACCACGAAAAATCTCCATAGACTCCTTTATTAAGGGCTACCCGTCCCTCTCAAAACTTCCACCTTGGGATAGAGACCAGTTACAATGTCTTTTTTGGGCACAATTCTGCTACTCATTGCGATTTCTAAGCCAAAATCCTGGTATTTGTCCTGATGGCTGTCTGGCTACAGCTTTTTAGTGCGATCGCCGTTCTGTCCTCAACTTGAGAGAAATCAGCATTAGTTTCTGGAAGGGGAAAGCTGGACAATGGCGATCGCTTAAATCTAGAATGTTGGAAGTGAAAAGTTTAGGCTCAGTAGCTCAGGGGTAGAGCAGGGGACTCATAAGCCTCGTGCCGCGTGTTCAAATCACGCCTGAGCCATTCCCGCAAAATCAATGAACCTAAAGCTAGGCAAGATGTCTAGCTTTTTCACTTTCAAAGTGACCAAGGATTTCGATTTCTCAACGAGCCGCTGTTTTTTACCAAGCGAAACTAACGGGTAATCGGCGTACCGTTTAGAGGGATGGTCGGTTCAAGATCGCAAAGATACTGCGGCTCTCGGCAACCATTGCGCTGCCAAAAATAATTCCCCTCCTGGATCATTTAAGAGGGGAATTCTCTGCATTCAACCGGGGCGATCGCCCGCGACTAGCGGAAAAGATTGGGATTTAAGGTTCTACCGTTGCTAGGAGGTGTGGTCGTGGCAGGGGGTGTGGTCGGTGCGGGTGTGGTCGGTGCGGGTGTGGTCGTGGCGGGCGGTGTGCTCGGGGCGGGCTGGGCTGGTTTCGCGGTGGGCTGGCGTAATTGCGCTCCGGTGCCGCCATCGGCCGGATCGAGGAACGGACGTAAATTAATCGCCCCATTGGCCGTTCGCTGCGTGCCACCCAGTCCAGGAATATTCAAGGCGCGGCCCACCTGATTGACAACACTGCCGCCGGAATTCCGTCCCGCAAAGGTATTAACCCCTTGGGTTGCCTGACCGCTATCGGCTGCCAGTAAATTGTCAAAAACGCGATCGCGGGTTGCGAAGGGGTCTTGTCCGGGGGGAACGGTAAAAACAATGCGGCAACCGGGCTGGCGTTCGGTAGTGACGCAGACAGTGTTATAGCCGTTTTCGACGCCAGTGGTCAGCTCAATTAAGCCATCGGGGCGGTAGGATTCCAAACGGCGAGCAATTTCTGTGCAGCGGCGCTCCGGCGTCCAACCACTGCCCAATTGCCGGGGAATCGCCCAGGGATAACGTTCTCCAGAGCGGCTTTGGGGCAGATACATCACCGTATACTGGCCGTTGACAAACTGACAGACAAATCGGGCATCGCCCGTGTTTGAAGTCGTGGTGCCGGGTGCGGTCGAACCATTGGGAACCGTGTCGATCGTCACATCTGGCGGCGTGGCTTGGCTCACCAGGGACGTATTTCCCGAATTAGTTCCCAAAGGATTCAACCAGGCCGATCCCACGGGGGCGGCGATCGCGCTTTGACCAAAACCGGCGGACAGAGTGATCGCGCCGAGGAGAATAGCAAAGTTAGGGCAGCGCAGTTTAAAAGCTAGATGAGACATAGGGCAATCTTAGCGATGGGTGTAAAGAGCGGACGCGGAGGCAACCTTCCCCAGCGCCTGGAACATCAAAGAACAATCGAGGAAATTAATTCTACCCCGATTGCTTTCTAGTGTTGACGAGGGGGCTGGCAGTCGGTTGCGGTTCGGTGGACACAATTTGCGATCGCGCCCAAGCTGCATAGGTCACCGCAAAATTTTTTTCCCGGTCACTAGCTCCTCAATCAATCCGCTTCTCCAAATATTGCCCGATGGTATGCTCTTCTCCAGCCCGACTAATAATGGTCTGGCGCGTGCGGTAGCGCTGGCCAATTAACTTCAGCTCCTCCTCAAACACCGAGCCGTCATACTCCGTTCGCAAACACATCGTCCGAGGATGGGTGAAATAAAACATTGCTGTCACCGGTTTCGGGGTGGCAAAGCCGCGATCGCGGTAGAGAACATTGTCTAAAACCCCAAAAATTGTCGCTCCTTTCGCCGGTTTACGCCCCTGCCCAACGTAATTACTTTCCCAGATCACCTCCGACCCGCACCACAACCGAAACTCCCCTGGCAACTGATGCAACTGGGCCAGATGCTCTAGCTCCGGCGCTCCGGCTTCGATATACCGCACGGAGATCAGGCTAATCACTTCCTGGGGTTCAACATCTTGTTGGAGCTTATAGTAGCGCCGCTGGGACTGCCACTGCCCGCCGAATCTCGAAAAAACGCTTCTGCTAAAACTTCCGGCGCTATTTGGGCGACTTGCATGGATTTCATACTTAAATATATCCTCAACCACTAGGCTGAGCAGATAATAGTTGCTCTTGTCAAGAGAAAGTGTAGAATCTTTTACACTTTTTAATAGTATAGTCGGTTATCGGGATTGCACTCCAGCCAGGGTTCGATTGGGTGGCAGTCCGGCTTTACATTAACCGCCAATGCCCAAGCGTCCCGCCAGACTGGGTGTCAGTGGGATCAAGGTGGCAAGCATCAAAAACAAAATTAGCAATCCCCAAGCCGCCTGGCATCATCCGGCTCGCTCAGTTCATTGAGGCTGGGCCGCTCCAAATCCCGCTGCAAAAATAAGACCACAATGCCCCAATAGAGCGGAATGGGATTGCCAGGATTGAAAATAGCCACGATTGCCAAAATGGCCAGGGTAGCGATGGTTGCCCGCCGAGCGGTTTTGCGTCCGTAAATCGCTTGCACGACGCGCCCTCCATCCAACTGGCCCGCAGGCAGCAAATTCAGCGCCGTAATCACCAGACCGAGCCAACCCACGGCCGTTAGGGGATGAATGTCCACTAGTCGCCCCCTTCAAGGCTGGCCCCAACACCACCCGTCCCAAGGAGCCGACCAACACCGAGCTTTGAAACAACTCCGTGGGAACCCGAAAGCCTGTTTCCGGCCTCGATAGCAACAGTCCCACCATCAGCAAGACCAGGGAAACCACGCCCCCCGCCGCTGGCCCGGCAAAAGCAATGTCAAATAAAGCCGTACGGTTGGGCAACAGGGATTCAAACCGGGTAATGGCCCCAAAAGAACCAATTTGCCAACTGGGAATCACGTAGGGCGGACTCAAGCGCACCCCATACCGTTTGGCGATCGCCCGATGCCCCAACTCGTGGGCGGTCAACACCCCTAGCAACCCCAAGCAAAAAGGAACTGCTTCCCCGTAGCGCCCCAAATTGGTGAAGAAATCAAAACCCAGCAGCAATCCGCCCGCTTCCAGGCAGGTAGACAGGGTTGCCACCAGTAAAACCACCGCTAGATTCTTCTGGGCTAGGGTCGCAGACCGCGGATCGTTGCTGCTGGGCAGGACAATGACCACTGGTTTGGCTTCCGGGCTTTCTACCAAAAATAAGCGATATTTTTCCCCCAACCGTTCTGCTAGCCGGGCGGAGAGCTGCGGGTGAACTGTATCCGGGTCTCCACGTAAATTCCCCCGAAAAATTGCTCCTTCCTGGTAAGAAATGGTTTCTGTCGCAAAGAACGTATCTACTCCAAAAATGCCCTGGATGAGCTTGAGGTCTTCCTCGGCGATGGGAGAGATGCGGCCGGCGGACTGTTCTTCCTCAGACAGTTCTCCCGACGGGGTTGGGTTAACTTCCGCTGCTTGGCGCAACCGCTGGGCGGCCCGCTCTCGCAAAATGGCGTCCTGTCCAGCGGCTCGCAGGCGATTGCCGAGATAAATATAGGCTCCCGCCGAGGCTACCAATAATCCTAAAATTCCAATTAAATTAATGTAAATTCCCGCTGCAAACAAGCCAAAGAACAGCAGCCAGGGAGCCATCAACACTACTGACTGTAACCAAGCCAGTAAGCCCAACTTGCCGTATCCCCTAGCCCGCCACAGTCCCCAGGTCAGAATGCCCACCGCAACCAGAACAATTAAGGCGATCGCGCTTGTTTCCGAGCCAAAAACCATCATTTTAAATTTAAGTTCTATTATCGTTAGCGCTGCCATTTCCGGGTAGTCCGGGAAGAATCCCGCCAATCCCCAAGGCAACTGATTCTAATCTACTATCTTTCGGGGACTGACGGTTTCTCGCCCTCGGACATCAGGGCCGCTCGCAGGTTGCCTTGAGCCGCCAGCAGCAGTTTTTCGCCAGTTTCAGCTTCCACCCCCCGCCAGTGCATAAGCAGCGCCAGTTTCACCCGCCGTTGGCTGCGCTCCAGCAGATCCGCTGCTTCGATGCGACTCAACCCAGTCAGATCGGCCAACATTCGCAGGGCGCGATCGTAGAGCTTGCTGTTGGTCACCGAAACATCCACCATGCGGTTCCCGTAAACCTTGCCCAATTGCACCATGACGCCCGTTGACAGGATATTAAGAGCCATTTTGGTCACCGTACCTGCCTTCAGTCGCGTCGAACCGGCCAGGACTTCCGGCCCCACCAGCAACCGAATGTCAAGAGCGGCGGGCATGGTCACCTGCTCGGCGGGAACGCAACTGATGGCGATCGCCGTTGCGCCGCAATCGCGAGCTGCCTGCAACGCGCCTTGAACGTAGGGTGTCGTTCCCCCGGCACTGATCCCAACCACCACATCTCGGCGGGTAACGCCCCGCTCACCGATGACGGCCCGGCCGTCTTCTTCCCGGTCTTCCAGGCTTTCGGAACTGCGCAGCAGAGCTGACGGCCCGCCTGCAATGATGCCCTGTACCAACTCCGGCGGCGTACAAAAGGTTGGGGGACATTCCGCCGCATCCAAGACCCCTAAACGCCCACTGGTTCCGGCTCCCACGTAAAACAAGCGTCCCCCCTGACGCAAGGCGGCGCTGGTTACCTCAATGGCACGGGCCAGTTCCTGGCGGGCCTGGGCGATCGCCTGAAGGGTTTGGGCATCCTCGCGGTTAAATAAATCGACTAACTCTAGGGCGGAGAGGCGATCGAGATCGCGGCTGTTGGGGTTGATTTGCTCGGTGAGCAGGTGTCCCCTGGTGGCAAGGTCAGACATAGGTGTTTAGAGAAGTTTTTCGAGTTGGCGGCGGATGCTCTCTAGGGGATCTTCGGGTAGAGCGGCTTCGGCGGGTTTGGTCTCAGGCGACCAATCGGTTTTGTCCCGGTTTACCGGCGGCGGCACGGCTAGCAACTCCGCGCCTTCCGGGACAAGCTGCCACTCGTAGTCGCTGCTTTGGCAGAATTCCTCGATCTCCTCCGAGTCTAGGGCTTCTACCGCTGGTAGGGAAAAATCCTGGGCCTCCAGCATTAGAGCGTAGCGGGTAGCATCATCTTCCGACTCAAACATCAGAATAATGTTGCGATCGCCGACTTGAACGGTGTGAATTCCTTCGTTTTCGCTTCGGGCATTGAATAACAAAACATACACGCGCATAGAGCAAATACCGTCTTGACTAACGACAGCGAGAAGTCTTGCTTTTTAGATTAGCTGACAAGGGGAAGAGAAAAATCGCTTTCGAGCAGCAAATGGCTTCAGGGCTATGGCAGGCTGCTTTTCGCTGGGCGAGGCCGTCTAGGGTGGCGTTAAACACTGCCCAATCCGGCAATGGCAAACCGACCGTCGCGAAGGGTCAAAAAGGTTTTCGGGACAGAGATTGCGATCGATTGTGGGTTAGGTGCGGCCGGAAGCGGGAAGAATTGGGGGGGAGCACAAGCTCATTTTTGTTTATTTTTAAAAGGTTATTCTGGCTGGGAAAAAACTGCCCTACGGTCTAGTTTATTTCTTCAGAAGGATAGACAAAAAACGAGAGAAAACTCGAAAATCAAAGCATCAATCTCCCGTCAGGAAAGGTCAGGATTTTCATGGCAAGTTCTATTGAATTTAAGCTATTTGCTCCTTATAACAAGGAAGCAGCACTGGCTGGATGTTTTTCCGATTGGCAAGAAATTCCCCTGCAAAAGGGCGAGGATGGTTATTTTCGCACGACTGTTTCCCTAGAAGATGGGACGTATCAATATAAGTTTCGCATTCGGTCGAAATCTTGGTTTTTTGAACCAGACGAATGGGTTTGGGTCACCGACCCCTGTGCAACCGACATCGACAATGCCTCACAAAATGGCGTCGCTCGCATTAAAGACGGGGTCAGAATTGTTGATACTTACGTCTGGAAGCATGATGACAAGCCTCTACCCCAAGATAGAGAACTAGTTATTTATGAACTCCATGTTGGGGATTTTTCCGGTGGGGAGGACGATCCCTATGGACGGGGAAAATACAAGCATGTTGTTGAGAAGTTAGATTATTTGTGTGAACTGGGAATTAATGCCATCGAACTAATGCCAGTTAAGGAGTACCCTGGCGATTATAGCTGGGGTTACAATCCTCGCTATTTCTTTGCCACAGAATCGAGTTACGGCAGCACTGCCGATCTCAAGAATTTTGTTGATTGCTGTCATGAACGGGAAATTCGAGTGATTATGGATGGAATTTACAACCATTCTGAAGCGGAATCGCCCTTAACCCAAATTGATCACGATTATTGGTATCACCATTCCCCCCGCGACCCAGATAACAGTTGGGGGCCAGAATTTAATTATGAACTCTACGACGAGAATCTCGATACCTATCCGGCCCGCCGCTTTATTGGCGACACGGTGAGATTTTGGGTGAGTGAGTATCACATTGACGGCATCCGCTACGACGCTGCCCGACAAATTGCCAACTATGATTTCATGCACTGGATTGCCCAAGAAGCTAAGCAAACTGCCGGGCCAAAACCATTCTATAATATTGCTGAACACATTCCTGAAACCACGACTATTACTAATGCAGATGGGCCAATGGATGGCTGTTGGCACGATAGTTTCTACCACATCCTTATCCCCTATTTGTGCGGAGATGATTGCGATTTAGAACAGCTCAAAGATATTCTCGATTGCAAGCGGCAAGGATTTTTGGGGGCAACCAATGTAATCAACTATCTGGGCAATCATGACCAGGAACGCCTGATGGTGAAGCTTGCCGATCGCGACATTTTTGATGAGGCAGCGTTTGGGCGGGCGAAATTAGGAGCCGTGTTGCTCATGACGGCGGTGGGCGTACCGTTAATTTGGATGGGCGAAGAATTTGGTAGCTATCAAGCTAAAACTCCTGAATCCCAGAAACTGGACTGGACGCTATTGGGCAACGAGCTAAATCAAAGACTCTTCAAGTTTTACCAAGGTCTGATTAGTTTACGCAAAAATAATCAGGCGCTCTACACGGAAAACATTAATTTCTTTTTTGAAGATGTTGAGGGGAAAGTTCTTGCCTACGTGCGCTGGAATGAGGAAGGGTCTCGCGTAGTCGTTGTGGTTAATTTCTCCGAAAATTTCCTCGCAGGCTATCAAATTACTAACTTTCCAGCAGCGGGTTCCTGGCACGAGTGGACGCGCGATTTTGATGTAGAGTCAACGGAGGCAGGACTGGTTCTCGACCTCGGCCCCTCTGAAGCAATGGTGTTTGTCTGGCAGTAGATTGAGAATGGGCGATCGCCTTTGCCAGCGGATCGGTATGCTCAAGCGGGGCAAAATTGTCGCTGAAAGCAATCGGCAATAAATGCGCCAAGGGATTCTCTTGGCGCAGATTTACTTAGAAGTCAGGAAAGGCGCGGAAACCCGCAAGAGCGATCGCAACGCTATTGATCTTTGAGCCAACTAAACATCGCCCGCAAATCCCGACCCACAACTTCGATGGCATGTTCGGCTTCTTGACGGCGCATGGCGGTGAATCCGGGCTTACCCGCTTGATTTTCCAGAACAAAGTCCCGCGCAAATTGACCGGATTGGATTTCCTTGAGAATTTTCTCCATTTCCTGGCGGGTTTGGGCGTTGACAATG
>JAAUTE010000015.1 GCA_012031815.1 Chloroflexaceae bacterium | reverse complement strand
TTTCCCAGGGGATGAGCGGCTAAAACCTGGGTTAAGGTGGTTTTGTTAGCTTGGGGCGAACCCGCGATCGCGCAGTGCAACTGTTGTCGCTCAAGCTGGGCAGGCAAGGCCGCTAGCTGCCGCTGAAAGTCTTCGCGGTTAGCTTCCGGGACTTCACGGGCTAACTGCTCCAGGGCTTGCTCTACCTTCGCAATCTCAGCCATTACCGTTTCGCGATCGCCAGGGGACAAAACCGGCTGTAAAGAACGGGCTAAGCGCTGCCGCCGCCACCAACTGGCCAAAAGCGCCGCCAATCCCAGCAATCCCAACTCACCGCCCCAGTCCAGTTGACTGTAACTATCCCAAAGCCACCAGCCTGTGCCCAAACCCATGCCCACCACCAAGACTGGCTTGCCCAATTTCATAGCCATCTTCACCGCTTGCCCCGCGTTCCTTTCGCTTTCGATTCTATCTTGATGGTAACCCGTCGCCGAGGCGTCTCACAAAAGGCAAAGCCCCGCAAAAATCATTGCGAGGCTAAACCTGTTCTAAGTTGGTGGCGGGAGGCGGATTTGAACCACCGGCCTTCGGGTTATGAGCCCGACGAGCTACCAGACTGCTCTATCCCGCGTTGCCCTTCCTAGTATAGCTAAACAGTAATGAAAATAACAACTTTATTTTTCAAGTCCCCCAACAAGACCCGCTTCGTTTTAAGCCATCGATAACTCCCCGACGACTTCCAAACGAGTATAGTCACTCAGGGTCATAAACTGCTCTGCCAGCCCTTCGGCCACGGTGGGAGAGAGCCAGCCTAGTTGCTGGAGAAGATGGAGCGCTACTGCATATTTCGCGCGTTTTGCACCGTCAACCACCTTAATCGCCAACCCCAAGCCTTCCCCAATACGACCTAGGCACTGAATGCCCTCGGCTCCGGATTTGCTGACAATTTCGCCTTCGCTGAGGCGCATCACTTCCGTATCGAACGCGCCTTCCCCCGCGACCATGGCCGGATTGTAAGTCATGGCCCGGACGATTCGCTCTAGGTCTAAATTGCTGCCAGAAGCTAATTGGGCGTAAAGCGCTGCCATTTGAACAATTTGCATGGAGTAGGTCGGCGCTCCGCAGTCGTCGCGAGCGCTGATCAATTCCTCGCCAGGCATCCCTAGCAATTCCGCTAGTTTGTCCAAAATCAACTGCTGTACCGGATTGGAACGGCGCAGGTAGGTGTTGAGGGGCCAGCGCCGCTGTTGGCAGACGGCTAACATCCCCGCATGCTTGCCAGAACAATTGTACTGCAAGGCGCTTTGGCGGCCTGCGGGCAGGGGACACTGGAGGGCGCTGGGATCGATATCAGCCCGCCAGAGAATGTTAAAGACTTGTCGAGCCTGTTCCACCGTGCCTCGGTGGGAGCTACAAATAATTGCCAGATCGCGATCGGTTAAATCGTAGCGCTCTAGGGTTCCGGTGGTGGTAACGGCTAGGGCTTGAAAGGGTTTGAGGGCGGAGCGGATAAAGGCAGTGGTTTCGGTGTTTCCAGCCACTAATACAGCTCGACCGCGACTATCGCAGACGGTTGCCTCGACTTGATGCACTGATTCCGTAATGCCTTCTCGCAGAAAATGAACTTCCAGTTTGGCGGCGATGGCTCGTTTTACCCTGGTCATGGGGCGTTGGGATGGGGCTTATGGCGATCGCAAGGACTAGATTTGTTTAGGCTTGCTTGTCTAGTTTAGCGCCAAAACCAGACCAGGCTGCCACTGGCTACAATCGTGCCGAGAATGAGGGCGCTGCGGCGCAGGCGCTGAAGGAGGGGGTCGATCTGGTGGGTGGCCACTAGGCGATCACGCAGGAGGACAGCAGGGGGTTTTGCCCAGGTCTGGCCGTCGTACCAGCCGGATTCTTCGTAAAAAACCGTTTCGTCCCGCAGGCGACTGGCGACGTAAGACCAACCGAGGTAGAGTCGAGCCAGGGAAAGGAGGGAAAGGAGGCCAGCGCCGACGCTGCTGCTCGCAAAAAACAAGAACGGGGCTTTGGCAGGGGAGAAACTGGCGGCAGAGATGGGCCCGGCCACCAACCAACCCCACGTCCAGACCCAGGTGAGTTTGCGCCAGTAGGGGCCGGTCGCGAGGGTCGCCCAGCTAAAAAACCAGGAAGACTGCAATTGCTGGTATTCGTTGAGGGGTTGCTGTTCTTCGGGAACGGGACAGAAGGACAGGGGCGATGGCTTCATGGCAGGCTTAGGGTTGGCGGTCAAGGGCGCGCTGAACCGGCAGGCGCTTGGCGTGGCCCCAAAAGGCTTCGAGATGATAAAATTCCCGCTCCTGGGGCAAAAACAGATGAACGATGACATCGCCATAGTCGAGCAACACCCAGCTTGCCTCGGCTTTGCCTTCTACTCGCCGGGGCTGTCGTCCCCAGGTTTCGGCCACAGTGGTTTCAATGGCGTCGGCGATCGCCCGTACCTGCGTCCGCGAAAATCCGGTGGCGATGACAAAGCAATCGGTGAGATAGGACACCTCACTCACGTCTAGGAGGGTGATGTCGGCGGCTTTGCGTTCGTCGGCAGCGGTAGCGATGGTTTGGGCAAGGTGCTGGGCGGAAACTTCGGCCCCCGGTTGGGTGAGGAAGGTTACGCTGGTGTTGTCGTGGTAGGAGAAGTCATTATTCATCAAGTTCGGTCGATCCTCTTATTAAGATTAGGAATGGGGTTAGGTTGGTTCGCGCTGCGTTTCCAATTTGCAAATCCAATTGCCAAAAACCTAGGTTTTGCTAATCGCATTTACTAATAACAATCGATCACGGCCACTGAAGGGCCAACAACGATCTAACACTGAATGTCTCTTATGATCAGTTTACTGAGATTCGTCCGGTGACTGCTATCTTCGTTCCTAAGAAAAAGAAGCGGTTTTGCTGAGGGGAGAGCGCTGGGAAATCAGCGAGGTGAGGAGTTGTTCGTAGCGATCGAGGGCTTCTTCAAAAGCGTAGTGTTTTTCGGCATACTGTCGCCCTTGCTGGCCGAGGCGGGCAATTTGTTGGGGGTCATGGTAGAGATCGGCGATCGCCTGGGCGAGAGCGTTGGGGTCTTCGGGGGGAACCACGAGGCCGCCGCCACTGGTTTGAATCGCTCTGGCGGCGGTGCCGGTGGCGGGAACAGAAGCAATGATGGCGCGACCGCTGGCCAGGAGGACTTGAATTTTCGAGGGCATGTTGAAGGCGATGACGTTGCGCTTTTGCATGACCAGGGCGACATCGGCGGCGGCGAGCATTTCGGGGAGTTTTTCCCTGGGTTGGAAGGGCAGGAGCTGGACGTTGGTTGCGCTTTGTTGGTCGCAGTAGGCTTGGAGCTTGGCTAAGGCCTTGGCTTCACCGACGATGACGATGGCAATGTCAGGGAAGGAGTGGAGGTGGGTGGCAGCCTGGATGAGGGTTTCCAGTCCTTGGGTGAGGGCGATGTTGCCGGAGTAGAGGGCGATGAATTTGTCTTCGAGGTGATAGTCGCGGCGGAAGTAGTTGGGGCTGGAGGGTAGGGGTTTGATGAAGTTGGTATCGACCCAGTTGGGGATTTCGACAATTTTTTCGGCGGGGACTTGTTTGGCGAGCAGGTTTTTGGTGAAGCCGTCAGCGATGACGCTAATTTTGGTGGCGCTGCGATAGGCAAAAGTTTCCAGTCCCTCGAAGACCCGGATGAGTTTGGGGTTGGTGAGCAGGCCTACATGGACGGCGGCATCGGGGAGGATGTCTTGGAGGTTTAAGACGAGGGGAACCTGGTAGACCCAGCTCAGCAGGGCGGCGGGGACGGCGACGGGGAGTCCGGGGATGGTGAGCAGGATGACGTCGGGTTTCCAGCCGCGCAGGGCTTGGAGAAAGCTCAGTACCACGAAGCTGACTTCAAACAGGCCGCGATCGCGAAAGGAACGCTGGGGACGAATCCAGACATAGGAGCGCTGGATGGTGACGCCGTTGCGCTCTTCGCGGCAGTAGAGTTTGCCGCGATATTCGGGGTAGATTTCGCTTTTGGGATACCAGGGCAAGGCGGTGACGACGCGAACTTGATGGCCCCGCTGGACTAGTCCTTCCTGCCAGTTCGGTCATCAACGGCGCGATGCCGATGGGTTCTGGATGGTAGTTGTAGGAGTAGAGTAAAATCCGCATGCCCAACGTCCTAACAGTGAACAGTTAACAAGAATTAATAGAAGCGTACCGCTCCCTTTTGAGAAACGCTAGGTGCAATTGCTATGTACGGCAACGCTATCGGTGAGTCCCCTAGCAGTATTCCCCGGTTTAAGGGCTTGTTATTAAGGTTCCCAAAGCGATCGCTCAAGTCTAGAACCTCATGGTTTGCGATCGCCAGTGGCGCTATGTCTCGATTTGTGGCGGGGGGGCGACAAACCTCCGGCATAGCTGCGCCTTTTTTGCGCCTGAGTGGCAGGGATTTTGTATAAGGTTTTACAAATTTTCTCGGAGCGCCAAGCTTTTTTCTCGAAAGGCCGAGCTTTTTTCTCGGAGTGTGGACTAATTTTCTCGACAGTGGGGGTTTTGAAGCGGATGGTTTCCCGGTTTGGGCTGGTGGGACTCAAGGGGACGGCATCGGCTTCGCTGCCCACGGCGATCGCTTCCTTCCCTTACAATAAAAGACAGCGTTACTGCAATAGGGCTTTTCATGGAAACTAGCCAAAAAATCGTTCTAAAGGTGAGTCCTCGTGTGGCTCAGGCTTATCAACAGGCAACTGACAGCGAGAAGCAATCATTTACGGAGTTGGTGAGCTTATTCTTTGAGCGAGATCCAGAGGGAGAAACAGATTTTTTGGGTAAGCTGATGGATGAAATCAGCGATCGCGCTGTCAAGCGAGGATTAACTCCGGAAATTTTGGAGTCTATTTTGAATGAGCAATCGACCTAGGTATGTACTCGATACAAATATTATTGTTAGTGCTTTACTCTTCAAAGATAAGCCCCCTCGTCAAGCCTTAGATCGAGCCAGAAACTTAGGAATTATTTTAATGTCACGGTTGATTTGGCAAGAGATCAAAGAGGTACTAGCCAGACCAAAATTTGAACGATATATCACATCGTCTGAAAAAATTTATTTCTAGTAGGACTAGCTAAAACTGCTAAATTTATTGAAGTGCAGCGAACGATCGCTGCTTGTCGAGATCCGAAGGACAACAAGTTTTTGGAGTTAGCGGTTGATGGCGATGCCAAGGTAATAGTTAGTGGAGATCAAGATTTATTAGTGCTTCACCCTTTCGGTGATATTTCCATTTTGACAGCTAAGCAATTCTTGGAACTTGAGTAAACCTCTCTTCCTCAGTAATGAGCCTTTTTGCTCCTGAGTCTCGATGATTTTGTAGGGTGTTTTACAAATTTTTCCAGCAGTTGCAGAAATTTTCTGGGCGGTTGGGGTTCTGAAGCGGATTGCCCGTTGATACAAAGGTTCCGCCTCGCTGTATTTCCCTTGTTCTCTGTAGAGTTCTGCCAAATTGTTGAGACTGGATGCGACATGAGGATGGTCGGCTCCTAGTTGCTGCTCTCTGATGGCAAGCGATCGCAATTTTCGCTTTAAACTAAAATTGAAATACTTTATGAGTGGTTGAGCTAAAGTAATGACCGCAGTAGTATTAAATCTGGAAAACGTGGGATTAACGGATGAGCAGTTTTATCAACTGTGTCTCGCCAATGAAACCTGGCGTTTTGAGCAAACTGCGGCGGGAGCATTAATGGTTATGTCCCCAGTTGGTGGCAGTTCTGGGAACCGAGAGGCAGATTTAATCGGAGAGCTATGGCTTTGGAACCGACAAACTCGGCTAGGTAAGGTCTTTAGCTCCTCTACCATTTTTCGATTACCCAACGGCGGTAAGCGATCGCCGGATGTAGCCTGGGTAAGGCTAGAGCGTTGGGAAGCCCTTTCCCCAGAAGACCAAGAAAAATTTCCGCCCCTCTGCCCTGATTTTGTGATAGAGCTGCGATCGCGTACTGATGATTGGTTGCAGCTCCAGGCCAAGATGAACGAATATTTGGAAGCTGGATTAAAACTAGGCTGGCTCATCGATCCCAAAACTCAGCAAGTAGCAATTTATCGCCCGGATCAAGCCGTTGAAACGCAATTTTTACCAACTACCTTATCAGGAGAAGCTGTTTTGCCAGGGTTTTCCTTAAGCCTCAGATTTTAGCAAACGTGTTGGCGCAAGTCTAGTCGCTGGAAAATATGCGATCGCTCTCCTGTGGCCCGGTTGAGACGGTGGGCCGCTAGGATAAGACAGGCAACGAGCGGAGCCTTTCCTGATTGGCTAGCGTCAAATCATGACTAATGTATTGCAAGGACTCAACGTTTACCTCATCGGCATGATGGGCACTGGCAAAAGTACCGTCGGTCACCTGCTGGCCCGGCAGTTAAATTATCGCTTCTTTGATACCGATGTCTTAATCGAGCGGATCACCCAGCAAAGTATCAGCGATTTGTTTGCCACCCAAGGGGAACCCGCCTTTCGCCGTCTGGAAACTCAAGTCCTGGCCCAACTGTCGGCCTATACCAAGAGCGTCATTGCCACCGGCGGCGGTATTGTCCTGCAACAGCAAAACTGGAGCTATCTCCATCACGGACTAATTGTCTGGCTGGATGCCCCGGCTGAATTGATTGTCCAGCGTTTAGCCGACGACCAGACCCGTCCTCTGCTGCAATCCGCAGACCGCACCGCCAAAATCACGGAAATTCTCACTCAGCGCCAGCACCTCTACGCCGAAGCCGACCTACACGCCGCGATCTCCGCCCAGCAGTCGCCTCAAGAAATCTGCGATCGCATCCTGGAGATGATTCCTACCGTCTTGAAGAAACCCCAGCCGGAAACCTTAAATTAACCCAGCCAGAAGTAACGGGATGATGGATAAACCTTGGCAAGAGCTGTATGCTTGGTTATTTTCGGCACGAGAGCCATCAGGAAAAGCGTTTTGGTTGGGTTGTACGCTGTTGCTTGCCGGGATTTATGGCGCTCTCGGATTGCGACAGGCTTTTGCCGGGGATTACATCGTTCAAGATGACGCCAGGCAGCATGTTTTCTGGATGTTGCGCTACCTCGACCCGACGCTTTTTCCCAAGGATGCGATCGCCGATTATTTCCAAACGGTAGCTCCGGCAGGCTATCGGGGATTGTATCGACTGGCTGCGGCGATCGGGTTTAATCCCCTGGTGTTTAATCAGCTTTTGCCGCCCCTGTTGCTGCTGCTAACGGCAGGCTATGTTTTCGCGTTGTGCCTGGAGATTTTGCCCTTGCCCGTGGCGGGATTTATGGCGGCGACATTATTTAATCAAAGCCTGTGTTTGGAAGACGATTTGATGTCGGCAACCCCGCGAGCCTTTGTTTATCCCCTGCTAGCGGCGTTTTTGTATTATTTGGCTCGGCGCTCGTGGCTGACTTGGGCTGTGATCTTGCTGGGCGGACTGTTTTATCCGCAGGCGGTGCTGCTCTTTACAGGAATTTTGGCGGTTTCACTGCTGGAATGGCGGCAGGGACGGCTGCGGCTCCTTTCTAAATCCAAAGATTATCGCTTTTTCCTGGTGGGATTGGCCGTGGCAATTTTGGTATTACTGCCTTTTGCTCTCTCAGTTTCAGCCTATGACCCCACCATCACCGCGGCCCAGGCTAGGGAGTTGCCGGAATTTGGGGTCGGAGCGGGCGGGCCAGTTTTTTTAGTAATAACCGCTGGGATTTTTGGCTGTTTAGCAGTCGCAGTGGTTTTTTTCCGCGCCTGCTGTTGACGCCGATTACAGTGACAGTCGGATTATTTCTACCCCTGATCCTGGCTTTTCAGCGGCAATTTTCCCTAATCTCTGATCTGACCTCCCGCGGCTGGCTCCTGATACAATTACCTTCTGCTTCCCTGGTTTTATTTATTGTCGCTCACGGGTTACTGTTTCGCCTGCACCTGCCCAGCCGCTACAGCGCCTACAGCTTGCAGTTAACCATTTGCCTGGCCGCTGCGATCGCCCTCACGAATTTTTTAGAGTTCGCCTTAAAACGGTTGAGATTCCCCGGCGCTATCATCGTTTTAGTGATAATTTCTGGTTTAATTTGGCTTTATCCTGCTTTTGTGGGTCAATTCCCCGCCAGTAAGTATAAACAGGGTCAATTGCCGGATCTTTATCGCTTTCTACAACAGCAACCTAAAGATACCCTCATTGCGTCCCTCAGCAGCGAGATGGATTTTGTGCCAACTTTTGGGCGGCGATCGGTGTTAGTCAGCCCGGAATACGCCATTCCCTATCAACTCGGCTATTATTTACCCTTTCGCCAGCGCTTGCTCGATCTCATTCAGGCCCAATACAGCCCGAACCGCCAAGTTGTGGAAGCGTTTATCCAGCAGTATGGCGTTGATTTTTGGGCCGTAGAAACCGGAGCCTGGACGCCAGAGTATTTGCAAAATAACGATTGGCTCTCCCAATATCACCCAGCAATGGAAGAAGCGATTAAAATCTTGGAAACCGGAGAAATACCAGCTTTATTTCAGTCCTTTGAAGATTGTACCGTTTGGCGATCGCCCCCCTTGCAGCTTGTCGCGGCGGATTGTTTGCTGTCCCAAGAACTAAAGTGAATCCGCTGAGGCGATGGTCACAAAATCTGGAACCAGTGTTATTTAATTGCTTTCTCAAATCGTAAACTGATTTCTCTCCCCTAGCTTCTGACCCTGATTTCTGCTAGCTGGAGCAAATTGTTAAACTTTGTAAATTTGCGACCTCAAAAGCGATAAAAATTGCGATCGCCCTAGATAAACTGAGTTACAGTGCGGATGTACTCGAAAGCAATCCTCATGAATAGCATGACTTGTGTATGATTCCTTTGCAATTGTCCTGAAGAATTTTTTGAGTTATCGAGAAGCCAGCTTGGATTTTCGTGGCTTGCACACAGCATGTATTTGCGGGGCGAACGGTGCGGGTAAATCTTCTTTATTGGAGGCGATTACCTGGGCCCTTTGGGGGCAAAGTCGGGCCGCAACCGAGGATGATGTCATTCATGCAGGCGAAGCCTTCTCGCGGGTAGATTTTGAGTTTAGTCTCAATGGTGAAATTTATCGCATCATTCGCAGCCGCCAGCGCAGTCGCGGCAGTTTTTTGGAGTTTCAAATCAAAAGTCAAGAACAGTTTCGTTCGGTAACGGACAAGGGAATGCGGGCTACCCAACAGGGGATTAATGCCTATCTTAAGCTGGACTACGACACCTTTATTAATTCTGCTTACCTGCGGCAGGGACGGGCTGAGGAATTCATGTTACGCCGCCCCAATGAACGTAAACAAATTCTGGCCGATCTGCTTAAGTTAGACCAGTACGAAACCCTCTCCGTCCAAGCCAAAGATCTAGCGCGGCAGTTTAAAGGACAAGGAGAAGAAATTGAAAAAAGTCTCCAACCCCTCGAAGAACAGCTCCAGTTGCGATCGCAATTACAGCAGCAATTGAGTGAGGCCGATGGGGAATTTAAACGGCTGCAAGCCATTCAGGAAGGGCAACAGGAGCAACTCAAATCCCTGCAAGTCAGCGAACACCAGCGACACATTTGGCAGCAACACCTGACCCTCCAGCAAAGCCAATTCCAGAACTGCCAGCAAGATTGTCGACGATTACAAAAAGAGTTAGAAGCATTAAAGGCACAACTAGCAGATTTGCAGAAATTGCTCCAGCAGGAGGCTGAAATCAAAGCAGGTTATCAAGAATTATTGACCTTGCAACAACAAGAAGATAGCTTCAATGAAAAATTCCACGCCTACCAGGAAGCCGAACAAAAACGCCAGCAGCTCGAACAAGCGCTACTCAAGCAGAGCAATGAATTGATGCTGCAACTGCGGCAAGTACAAACCCGTTTAGAAAGCTTGGAACAGCAAGAACAGGAACATCGCACCCCTTCTGGAACGCACCGAAGAAGTCCAGGGCGCACTCAAACAACTTCAAGGACATCGCCAGCGCTCAGCGGAATTGGACAAACTTCAGCTTCAGGTTTCGCCCTTACTTCAGCAACGCCAGCAGTGCCATACTAAGCTAGAGCGCTCTAAAGCCCAATTGTCCGCTAAATTAGAGCAACTCCGCCTTTCTGCGACCCAACTGGCCGGTCAAATCGCTGAAGCCCCCCACATTCGACGCACCGCCGTAGCGGTAGATGCAGAAATTGGCGAACTGGAGAAAAAAAAGGTCTACAAACAGCGCATTCAAGAAAAGGGCCAGGAACGGAAAAGTTTTAGCGATCGCCTCCAGGAGAATCAGCGATTGTACCAGAAACAATTTGAAGAACTGCGGCAGAAGCTAGAATTGCTGGAAAAGCCAGAATCTACCTGTCCCTTGTGCGAGCAAGATTTGGATTTAAGCGTCAGAGAGCGAGTGGTGGAGAAGACACACAATCACCAGCGGGAAGTACAGGAACAGATTTGGACGATTCGCGAACAAATGTCCACCTGCGAGCGAGAATTACAGGTTTTGCGGGAGGAATATGGCAGGATTTCCCAACAGTTACAACCCTATGATTCTCTGTTGCAGCAGTTTGGTCAGTTGGAAGCCCGCTTTGAGGCAACAGGAGAACTCCAAGAACAGTTACTGCAAATTAAGCAGGAAGAACAGCGCTTGCACCTTGCCCTAGCTAATGGACAATATGCTCGCGAAACCCGTCAGGAAATGCAGGAAATCGAACAGAAGCTCCAGCAACTTAACTACGACGAACAGAGCCACGCCCTGGCTAGAGGTGAAGTGGAGCGCTGGCGCTGGGCCGAGATTGTGCAGGGCAAGATTGAAGAAGCCAGCCGCCGTCAAGCCGCCCTGGATGCCCAAAACCCCAGTTACAGCAGCAGATTGGGGAGCTAAAACCAAAACTCGATCGATTGCGCAAACAGTCGCCCCTCCAGCAACAAATCCAGCAGTTGGAGCAACAGTTAGCTCAACTGGGCTACGATCGCGCCTTGCATCAGAGTGTGAGCGCCCGCTTGCGCCAGGCCAGTCCCTGGCAGTTGCGCTACCAACAGCTCGAACAGTCCTGTCAACAACAGCCGCAATTACAGGCTAAGCTGCAACAACTGGAGCAAACCTATCAATCTCGGCTAATTCAACAGGAAATGCTGAAAACCGATATGGAGTCCATCGCCACCCAGATGCAACAGTTGGGGGATCAACGGGAAACACTACAAAAATTAGACCGGGAAATTCAACAGCGCCGCCAGCAATTAGATGATTTACTGGCCCAGCAGGGGCGATTGCAGCAGTCTTTGCTACAGATTGAGGAACTAGAGAAACAATACCAGAATAATGGCGATCGCTTGCAGCAAGTTCGCAGGCAGAGCCGGGTTTACAGTGAGCTAGCTCAGGCTTTTGGGAAAAATGGCATTCAAGCCTTGATGATTGAAAACGTTTTGCCGCAACTGGAAGCGGAAACCAACTTTATTCTGGCGCGGCTGACTGGAAATCAGCTCCACGTTCAGTTTTTAACCCAAAAAGCCACCCGTTCCAAAACCAAGCTCATCGATACCCTCGATATTTTGATTGCTGATGCCCAGGGGACGCGAGCCTATGAAACCTATTCGGGCGGGGAAGCTTTTCGGATTAATTTCTCGATTCGCTTAGCTCTAGCCAAATTACTCGCGCAACGGGCGGGAACAGCCCTGCAATTGCTCATCATTGACGAAGGCTTTGGCACTCAAGACACCGATGGTTGCGATCGCCTGATTGCGGCCATTAATGCGATCGCGGCAGACTTTGCCTGTATTTTAACCGTGACCCACATGTCCCAGTTTAAGGAAGCCTTCCAAACCCGCATCGAAGTCACCAAAACCCCCCAAGGGTCGCGCCTTGTTCTGTCAACCTAAGTGGTAGGTTGGGAAACATGCCCAGTAAAGTTTTTAAGCAAAATTTGTTGGTATAAATAAATCTTGATTTATTCTCTGCAAACTGAAGGCTGCTCATGCAAACTTCGGCAATGATTATCTATCTGTTAGTGCTTGTTCCTATTTCTCGTATTGAGAGATCAGACACTACTGCTCCAGCTTAAGAATCTACTCCGTCATCAAGCTGTTGGCAAAGAAAGCGGTCAGACTAATCACACGCGATTAAACAACACTTTTCGGCCGCGTTTTTCTCGACTTGTTAGAAAAAGTCTTTCGTTCTCGAAAAAATCGGAGAACCATATCGGAGCCATTTGGTACTCTATTCACGATTATACTGTTCACCTAGCAAAGGTTTGAGCCTTTTCACTACTTTGGGATTGCTACCGTCAAGTTTAGCATTTGGTCAATCCTACGCTTAAGAAAAAACGGTAGAAAAGTGGGGACACTCTTCCACCGCTTGCTGTTTGGTTATCTGAAAATTAATCAGCGACTCAAACTTACTCAACTGCTTGGGGCAGGAGTTCGCGCTGAGGCTCGCTCTTGATGACTTTGACTTTGCCCTCTTCGTCGATATCCACCAGCGCCGTATCGCCTTCGGTAACGCGACCGGAGAGAATTTCCTCGGCCAGAACATCCTCTAAGAGGCGCATAATTGCACGGCGTAGGGGACGAGCGCCATAGGAAGGATTGTAGCCCTCTTCTACCAAACGCTCTTTGAACTTCTCGGTCACTTGCAGCGTAATTTTCTGCTCCGTAAGGCGCGAGAACACTTCCTGCAACAGGATGTCGGCAATTTGCTTGACTTCATCCCTGGTCAACTGACGGAAGACAATGATCTCATCCAAGCGGTTGAGAAACTCAGGACGGAAATATTGCTTGAGTTCTTCGTTAACCAGGGAGCGAATGCGGTTGTATTGCGCGTCCTCCTGGTTTTCCGCAAACTCGAAGCCCAAACCGCCACCACCTTTCTCGATCACCTTGGAACCGATGTTGGAGGTCATAATCAGCAGGGTGTTTTTGAAGTCCACCGTGCGGCCCTTGGCATCGGTGAGGCGTCCGTCTTCCAGAATTTGCAGCAACAGGTTAAAGACATCGGGGTGGGCTTTCTCGATTTCGTCAAACAGTACCACCGTATAGGGGCGGCGGCGCACTGCTTCCGTTAACTGACCGCCTTCGTTGTAGCCCACGTAGCCCGGCGGTGAACCAATTAGCTTGGAAACCGTGTGGCGCTCCATGTACTCCGACATATCCAGCCGGATCATGGCGTCTTCCGACCCGAAGAAATAGGCAGCCAGGGCCTTGGTCAGCTCGGTCTTACCCACCCCGGTTGGCCCGGAGAAGATAAAGCTCGCGATCGGTCGATTGGGATTCTTCAAGCCCACCCGTGCCCGACGAATGGCGCGAGACACTGCCCGAACCGCATCTTCTTGCCCAATTAAGCGCTGGTGCAGGGTATCTTCCATGTGCAGCAGCTTCTCGGACTCGGTTTCAGTGAGCTTGTTCACCGGCACGCCTGTCCAGGAAGAAACGATGTAGGCAATTTCTTCGGCGGTCACCATCGGGGAAGCATCCTCTCCCTCAGATTCCGCTTTTTTGGCTGAGGCGATCGCCCGAATTTGGGACTTGATTTCCATTTCGCGATCGCGCAGTTCCCCGGCCCGGTCGAAATCTTGGGCCCGGACGGCGTCGTCTTTCTGCTTGAGGATGCCCCGTAATTCCTTATCCAGTTCTTTGGCTGCCGGGGGCAGTTGGGAGTTGAGTAGGCGTACGCGGGAACCCGCTTCATCCACCAGGTCAATGGCCTTATCGGGCAAGAAGCGATCGCTGATGTAGCGGTCAGAGAGTTTAGCGGCGGCTTCCAGGGCCTCGTCGAGGATCTTTAATTTGTGGTGCTGTTCGTAGCGCTCGCGCAAACCGTAGAGAATTTCAATAGTTTCTTCCACGGATGGCTCGCCCACCATAACAGGCTGAAAACGGCGTTCCAGAGCGGCATCCCGCTCAATGTGCTTGCGGTACTCGTCTAGGGTGGTGGCACCGATACATTGCAGTTCGCCCCGGGCCAGGGCCGGTTTGAGGATGTTAGCCGCATCAATGGCCCCTTCCGCTGCTCCGGCACCAATGAGGGTGTGAACCTCGTCAATCACCAGGACGACGTTACCGGCTTGGCGGATCTCGTCCATGATTTTCTTGAGGCGTTCCTCAAATTCACCCCGGTATTTCGTCCCCGCTACCAGTAAACCGATGTCCAGGGTCACTACTCGCTTATCTTCCAAGATGTCGGGAATATCTTTGTTGGCAATGCGCTGGGCCAAGCCTTCGGCGATCGCGGTTTTGCCCACGCCCGGTTCGCCGATGAGGACGGGATTATTTTTGGTGCGGCGGCCCAGGATTTGGATAACGCGCTCGATTTCCTTAAGACGACCCACTACGGGATCGAGCTTGCCTTCGGCGGCCATTTGGGTTAAATTGGAGCCGAATTCATCCAGGGTTGGGGTTTTGGTGCGACCTTGAGAGCCAGGGCCAGCAGCCACTTCCGCCGTCTCGCCCAGCATGCGAATCACCTGCGTCCGTACTTTCGAGAGATCGACGCCGAGATTCTCCAAAACCCTAGCGGCAACGCCTTCTCCCTCCCGAATCAGCCCCAGAAGCAGGTGCTCTGTGCCAATATAGTTGTGTCCAAGCTGACGAGCTTCTTCTAAAGACAGTTCTAAAACTCGTTTGGCTCTGGGGGTAAAGGGAATTTCCACGGCAACAAAGCCAGAGCCTCGTCCAATAATTTTTTCCACTTCAATGCGCGCATCTTTGAGATTCACGCCCATTGATTTGAGTACCTTCGCCGCGACCCCTGTGCCTTCGCCGATTAACCCCAGAAGAATTTGCTCGGTACCAACAAAATTGTGGCCGAGGCGACGGGCTTCTTCTTGGGCCAGCATGATTACTTTAATGGCTTTTTCTGTGAAGCGTTCAAACATGTTTTTCATCACCTGCTGCATGCCCATGTATAGCTGATTCTAGCACAGCTTCCCTGGGCGGCTGTCGTCTATCCTACAGCACGCTCTCACGTTTTTAGTCGCGATCGCGTATCCAACCGTTCTTTAAATCTGCTAGCCTGAGCCACCAAATAGCGATCGCCACAGACAGGTTTTAAGATCTTATTTAGGCTTAATATTTATTCCTCAAGGTTAATTGACTCTTTTGGAGGCGATGGTGGATTTGTTGCTGCCAAGCTTGGAGCTGCTCGGCAAATTCCCCTCGCGCTAGATCGCCCCGCCAGAGAATCAAGGCATCTTCGCCGGATGGATAATATCTTTGACGCCGCCCCGCAATTTTAAACCCAAATTTTTGGTAGAGTGCCAAGGCGATCGCGTTGTTAGCGCTGACTTCCAGGGTGGCTCGCTCCAGGCCCCGCTGCCGAGCGTCTTGAAGTAAGGCCAGGAGCAGGAGCTGGCCAAACCCCCGGCCTTGATAATCGGGATGAATCGCCAGCAAGGTAAGGTGCGCTTCTTCCAAAATTGCCCAAAAACAGCCCATTCCAACCATATTTTCTGAACATGCGCCCCGGATTCTCAACGCCAAGAGAGTACTGCGGGGACTCTCCAACTCCCGACGATACCCCTCCAAGCTCCACAAGCCTCCCAGGCAAAGGCGATCGAGGTCAAGGGCTTGGGGGAGATGTTGGGATTGTAGTGGTTCTAAACCAAGTTCTAAAAAAGTCATAGCGTTCCATCGTACACTAAAACATAGGCGTCTAGAAAGATGGTGTGGCGCAGTCTCTTTCTGAACGGGCTGCCGCTAGTCAGCCAGGGTTCCCTTGGCGAATTCCACCACAGCGCCCTTATTTTTAACCTTGGTTATTTTCCGTATGGTATCAACGCAGATCCCCAAGCTGGATTGCGGCCTCCAGTATTTACCGGCATCCCCCGACCTGGCTCCCAACCAGATCCTCCTGCCGCTGACAGCAGCGGTCAACGCTCAGGATGGCTTAGACATTGGCGGCTGTGAGGTAACAACCCTGGTGCAGCAGTACGGTTCGCCCCTCTACATCCTTGACGAAACTACTCTGCGGGCTGCTTGCCGCCACTATCGAGACGCCTTTATCCAGTACTACCCCGGCCCCTCCCAAGTCCTCTATGCTTCCAAAGCCTGGAGCTGTCTCGCGGTGTGTGCGATCGCCGCCAGTGAAGGACTGGGCTTTGATGTGGTTTCTGGCGGCGAGCTAGTGACAGCCATCCGGGCCTTGGAGGAACTGGGTCGCCCCCATCCCGGCCCATTAATTTACTTCCACGGCAACAATAAAGCCAAATCCGAACTAGAACTCGCCCTAGCTCAGGGCTGCACCGTGGTCGTTGACAACTGGCTGGAACTCACCACCCTCGCCGACCTAGCCGCCCAGCAAGGAACCGTTGCCCCCATCCTGCTGCGCTTTACCCCCGGCATCGACTGCCACACCCATGAATATATCCGCACCGGCCACCTGGATAACAAATTTGGCTTCGATCCTAACCAGCTCGATCCGGTTTTTAGCTTCGTCAGCCAGCAGCCGCAGTTAAATTGCCTGGGCTTGCACGCCCACAACGGCTCGCAGATTTTCGAGCTACAGCCCCACCGCGACCTGGCAGCCACCCTGATCGAATGGCTGGGCAAGGCAGCCCACTACGGCCTCTCCCTGGGCCAGCTCAACATTGGTGGCGGCCTCGGCATCCGTTATGTGGCCTCCGACGACCCACCCGCGATCGCCGATTGGGTTAAAGCCGTGGCCCAAGCCGTTGTCGCCGCCTGTCAGTCCCAAAACTTACCCCTACCCAAACTCCTAGCCGAGCCGGGACGGTCGTTAATCGGTTCCGCCTGCGTTACGGCCTACACCATTGGCAGTCGCAAGAGCGTTCCCGAAATTCGCACCTATCTTGCCGTGGATGGGGGCATGTCCGACAACCCCCGACCCATTACCTACCAAGCCGCCTACCAAGCTGTCGTTGCCAACCGCCTGTCCGCCCCAATGGCTGAAACAGTTACCATTGCCGGCAAACACTGCGAATCCGGGGATATTCTCATCAAAGATGCCCGGCTCCCCCACACCGAACCAGGGGATATTCTGGTGGTGTTGGGAACCGGCGCGTACAACTACAGTATGTCATCTAACTATAATCGCCTGACCCGTCCTGCGGCGATCGCGGTTAGGGAGGGCGAAGCCAATCTGATTCTGGAACGGGAAACCTATGAAGACTTGCTCCGTCAAGACCGATTGCCAGAAAGATTGCTGGCACAGCCCTAGGGCGTATCACTGGCTTAGCCCCCTAGCCTGACCAGAGTAGGGCGCGCTCTCTTTTTATAAAAAGCGCCTGTTGTGTCCACCCACTCGCTGAGACCCACGATCATAATGTCGGGTTTTGTCCCTGACCTTAGCTGGATTCAGCGCTGGCTCGTTCGCGGTATCGACCTAGTTCTGGTTCTGGCGCTGACCTATGTCCTGCTCCTCATCATTGGGGAGCGACGCACGCTATGGATGGTTCGGGGCTTAATTGTGCTGATGCTAGCGGCAGCCCTGAGCAATCAATTCGGCCTGACACTGCTCAATTTTGTGCTGGAAAAGCTGGTGCTGGGATCGGCGGTAGCGATGGCGGTCATTTTTCAATCAGAGTTTCGGCGCTTTCTCGAACAGCTCGGTCGCGGCGAATTTAAGCAGGTTTTCCGTCCCTCCCGGCGATCGTCTCCCAAACCAGATACGGTCGTGGATGAAATTGTCGATGCAATCAAAGACCTTTCCCAAAACCGAACGGGGGCACTAATTGTCATTGAAGGAACTAGTCCCTTAGATGAACGGGATTTTCAGGTGCAGGGGGTATTGCTGAACGCCGAGGTCTCCAAGGAATTGCTCCAGACCATTTTTCAAACCAGCACGCTCCTCCATGACGGGGCAGTTTTTGTTCGTGGCTCCCGCATTGTCTCAGCGGGGACGATTTTACCCCTCTCAGAACGAACTGCTTCCCGACAGTTGGGAACCCGCCACCGAGCGGCTATGGGAATTACAGAGCGCGTCGAGAATTGTCTGTGCGTCGTAGTTTCTGAGGAAACTGGCTCCATTTCCCTAGCAGAAAATGGTATTCTAAATCGACCCTTAACAAGCAGTAAACTAAAAGAATTGTTGGAGGCAAAGCTAAGGCCCTCTGTCGATCGCGAAGTGGTCACCCCGGATCTGGGGCGTTGGAGTCGTCAACTCGGCTTTCAGGGCTTGGCTTTACTGCAAAAATTGTTTCGCTTGCCGTCATCGTCCTCTAAAGACAAGAAATGACCGCTCAGTCCCAGGAATTGCGGGCGCTGCCCCCCGATCTCGATCCCAACCGCCTGCCCCAGCATGTAGCAGCAATTATGGATGGCAATGGTCGCTGGGCCCAGCAGCAGGGCTGGCCGCGCATTCTCGGTCATCAGCGCGGGGTTGATGCCCTCAAGGAATTGTTGCGCTGTTGTAAGGATTGGGGCATTCCGGCCCTGACTGCCTATGCGTTTTCGACGGAAAACTGGGGACGGCCCTTAGAGGAAGTAGAATTTTTGCTAACGTTGTTTGAGCGGGTTTTGCGGCGGGAACTCCAGGAAATGCAGGCAGAAGATGTGAAAATTCGCTTTGTCGGCAATTTAACCGCCCTACCAGCCTCGCTTCAGGGAGAAATTAAACGGGCAATGCTCGCAACGGCACAGAATCAGGGGATTGCTTTGACTGTGGCCACCAATTATGGAGGCCGCCAGGAGATTTTGCAGGCTTGTCGGGAAATTGCCCTGGCTGTGGCGGCAGGAGAACTGCGGCCGGAGGAGATTGATGAGGCTCTGTTTGAGCAGCATTTGTACACGGCGGGTTTGTCCCACCCAGATTTGCTGATTCGCACCAGTGGAGAGCTGCGGATCAGTAATTTTCTGCTGTGGCAGTTAGCCTATGCGGAAATTTATGTGACGCCGACCCTGTGGCCCGATTTTAACCGGGTTCAGTTTCACAAAGCCCTTTTTGCCTACCAACAGCGGGAGCGACGTTTTTGGTAAGATTAATGTCTCTTCTTGAATTTCTCCCACACCCCCGAAAAAACCTGAGTCGCCCTGTCGATGGGGAAACTCGGGTTGGAGAATTAGTGGCGATCGCCCCGGCCAAACAGGAATTAGCCAGATTTGCGAGCGATCCAGTACTTGCTCATAAAATGATGCTGGATCTCCCGAACTTCGTACCCGGCGGCTTGAAGCCGGGCGCTGAGATCGTCGGTAACATAGTTTTTGTAGTAAGGCTCGTGGAACAAAGCAGGGAAATTATCCATCATCTCGGCAAATTCAGGATGATCGAGCTTTTGAATGGAGTCACAGATAACGAAGGTTCCTCCGGGTCTGGTGACGCGATAACACTGGTCAATGATGGCTTGGCGGGCTGGGGGCGGCAGCTCGTGGAAGAGGAAAACGCAAGTGATACCGTCGAAATAATGATCGGCGTAGGGTAATTCCTCGGCATTGGCGCGAGTTAGTTGGGGAAGTTCGCCGGAGATTTTCGAGAGTAATTGGTTGGCTTTACGCAGGTAGGCAGGGGAGAGATCCGTCCCGAATAGAGCCGCTTGGGGCAGCATCGCTCGCAGCATTTTTAGCGTCCGTCCGGTTCCGCAGGCCACATCCAGAATTCGTAGGGAATGGGGAGCCGCATTGACCGCTTGGCCCAGTCCTTGCTTGAGGGGCGCGAGTACCCGGCGGCGCATGGCATCAGCCGCCCCGTTGAAGAGTAGTTCTACCTGTAGGTCGTAGAGATTGGCTGACTGGTCGCTCAGGTAGCCGTTGGTTTGGAAGTGAAAGTTTTGTAGGTAATACTTGGGGTAGCTCTCCCGAACGATGGGTTCGTCAAACTGCTGGTATTGTTTTTGGAGAATTCGCTGCCAAATCAGGGGCATATCTACTAAAACGCCGGGATAATAGCGGAAAAAATCCTCCCAGGGATTGTCAAACAGCAGGCTTTCGGGGTAAACGCCCTGGCGAGCATCTTGCCAGTCGGCTTCGTAGAGCTGTTCGAGGCGATCGCGAATTTTGCCGATGATTTCCTCCGAGAGGGGCGCAACGTCCTGGTAGAGGGTCGGCACAAAGGTGGTACTAACGCGGGAACTTAGGGTTTTTATGGGCGATCGCAAAGAGGGCTTTGCTTTGCTGAAAGAGTTGATAGAGGGTTTTTGCGGCGGTTTCAGGGAGCGCAAAGGAATTATTGCTGGCAGTGGCAGTCATAGATCGATAGGATACTTGGCGTTGTCTGGGAAAATCGCGAAAAAGCTAGGAGTGAGAACCTATGTGTTGTTTTGTAAAGTTCTTCTCTTTAGTATAGACAGGGCTTTCTCTGTCGGGCCACTGCCTTAGATGGGGAACCTAGTCCCTTGGGATTCCGAGTTCAGTCGTTTCGGTCTCTGGTTGCTAAAATCCACTAAGATTTGCCGAAAACCCAGTAATTGAGCTATTTGTTGGGGTAGCGGGACTGAAAGCGCCTGCCTCCAGCCTTGACCGTTAATGCACCCTGCTTCCAGCCGAGGCTAAGGGGCGGCGCTGTCGCGGCTGGGCTGGCGTAGAGTGCCAACTGTTTTGACCAATCCCAGGGCTGACCGTTACGAACCAGAATCGGCAGCAGATTCTTTGGATTATGGCGTAACTGCAAGCTAGCTCCCTGGTTTCCCTGCAAGCGGACGCTGCCTTGGGCGAGCTGGCTCAAATCGAGGTGGCTTTTTTGCCTGACCGAGGCTTTAAACCGTTCATAATCGCCATCTATTCCTGCTTCTCCCACTTCCAGGGCAAATCCGGCATAACCCCCCCCTTGGGTCACGGCTCGATAGGTTTGCTCTTGACGGTAGTGCGCTGCTAGCTTTTGATCGGCGATCGCCAAGGGTTCGGGTTCGCTCAAATTAAGGGGATAGAGAGCCAGCCAGGTGCGTTCTAAGCGGGCAAACCAAATATTGCCGTCTTTTTCCAGGGGAGCCTGTTTTGGCAACTGGAAGAAAAAAGGCGTTCCATCGGCAGGGCGCAACCAGATTAACAGATTGCGGAATTGACCGACCTGATCGCCTGGATTTTTACCAGACTGTACCCAACTGGCTCGTTTGCGGCTGTTGGCAACCAGGTAATCCACGCCGCGTCGGGAATTATAGGCCAGGAGTTTAAAGGGCGCGACATCACCATCGGCGAAAGTAGCCGCGATACTGCCCATTTGGTAAGTTTCCCCAAAAAACGTCGTTTCCCAATAGCCCGGCTGGCGATCGTTGCCGGGGAGCCAATTTTGGTAAAGGGGTTTGCTAGCGTGTAATTCCAACGGACGGGGAAACTGCTTGCGGGCTAGAAACAGGGCAGCTAGGGGCGGCCGGTAGGAACTGGTCATCAGGTAAAGAGAATCGGTGGAGGGGTCGGGATTAGAGGAAATTTCACCAAAATAAAGCCAAAACGTCCGAGCTGCCGGAGAACCAAAGATCACATTAGCCCGACCATAATCCCGCTTCACGGGCCCAGCCCACCCGCCCCGATAATACTTCACGGCCGCCGCCACCGAGAGCCAATCCAGGGCCGCCTGGGCAAGCTGTTTTATTTGGGGATCTTGGGCAAAATCGTAGAGATTGAGATAGGGCGCGAAAGTATGGCCGTGATAGGTTTCCGAGTCCCACTCCCCCATGCCGATGTGGTAGAGCGCCCAAACGTAGCGCTGGAGTTTCTGTTTGTAGAGCTGCCGGGTGGCTTCATTGCCTGTCGCCTCGGCCATAAGATACACCGAGGTCTCGCGCATCGCCCGTAAGTTATCGGTATTGCGTCCGTCCACCCAACGTCCCCGCCGGGAAATATCCCAGTCTTGACCGCTGCCGTCCCCAAATCCGTAGCGGGGATGGGGCCGCAGGAGGGGATCGCTCTCTGTCCAGGCTTTCCCGCCTCGACGCAGCGATCGCGGTAGGCCGGTTCAAGGAGCGCACTCAGCCAGAAATATTTGCGAATTTGACCTTTAAGGGTAAAGCTGTAGTAAAAATCAATGCCTTCCGTGTGGGCGTGCTGTTGGGCTTGGGGGTCTTCTGCCTGCAAAAAGGCTAGCCCTCGTTGGCGATCGCCTGCTAGCAAACTCAACATCGCTCGTGGGTAGGACTGCTTCTCGTTTTCGCCGTAAGCGTTGCCGTAATTTTCAATATTGGCGTAATGACAGGCGACTATTGCCGCCCGCTGTTGAAATTCGGCTTCAAATTGCGGCGGCAAGGGCCGGGTTGGGGGCAGGGTGAGTTGGGATAAATCCGGCCGGCACTCAGATACAGGAGACGCTTGGGCAGGGACGGCGATCGCCAAAATACCGGAGATGCAAACCGAAACAACGCCAAAAAGCAATCGAGTCAACATAGGTTGAAGCCTGGCCAGAACGTGCCAACTTCAGTTTAGTAGACCTTAGCAGCGAGGGATTTGAGGTATTCGGTATTGACGCCGGATTCGCGGGTCAGGGCAATTTTGCCGGTGCGGGCCACTTCCCTTAAGCCAAATTTGTTGAGCATTTGCACAAAAGCTACCATTTTGCCCGGATCGCCCACCACTTCAATGGTCAGGCTGTCTTCCGAAATATCCACCACGCGGGCACGAAATACCTGAGACAGTTCAATGACTTCAGCGCGGGAAGAGGCTGTGGCATTGACTTTAATCAGCATCAACTCCCGTTCGACGCAGGGCGTATGGGTAATATCTTGCACCTTCAGCACGTTGATCAGCTTGTAGAGCTGCTTGGTGAGCTGCTCGATGGTTTGGTCGTCGCCGGGAACCACCATCGTAATGCGCGAGACTCCCACCTGTTCGGCTGGCCCCACCGCCAAACTTTCGATGTTAAAGCCCCGACGGGCAAATAATCCGGCGATACGGGTTAAAACGCCGGCTTCATCCTCCACCAGCACGGAAAGGGTGTGTTTCATGGGAGCGATCGCCTATTTTTTAGCAAGGCTAAATTTCAAAAAAGCAATTACTTATTTTAGCGAATGCGATCGCCCGCGCCTAGCCTGCTGGCTAATTTCAGGGGCAGATAGCAGAAAGTCGATTAAAGGAACGGGACTGGCCAGACTTGAACTGGCGACCTAGCGCTTCAGATTGGTGTGAGTTTCCCCACTCTCTGGACTATTCCTTCACCCTAGGCCAGTGCCCGTAGGTGGCGGCCGTTGTGTTGTAGGGGATTGATTGACTAACGAGGGTTTGCTCCTTCTTCCCTACAACCAGTCTCTGCACCTTCTCTAGCGGAGCTGTAGAGCTTGGCTCAAGATTACCCTATCCGGCTTCTGGACTTAGGCTTCCTTGAATTTGACCGCATTCACCGCTGTGGTTTCCCGACAGGGTGCCCGATGTTTCAGGAGGCGCTCGCTCTATCCAACTGAGCTACAGCCCCAAAGCACCTACATTTTAGCAACCCAGGGTCAGTTATTAAGGCTCCTTCGGCAGTTAATCTGGTTGGTTAAGAATTTCAGGAGCGAGTTAATCCCCTAAGCTGCGCGATCGCCATCTGATCAGCTAAAACGGTTAGGCACGTGCTGAGAAAACCCATCAAGTTTTGCACAATTTCCCTGACTTCTGTGCCAAAAACGGGCGTGGATTATAATTGCAAGCTGGAATTCTGCGCTTTAACCTGACCAGGGTTCTTCCCAAGGGGAGCCGCCTACCTCTAGCCCACACTGATTGCTGTCAGCTTTGAGTAAGGAGTTTCCCTGGCGATCGCATAATTCCACCGTTAATTGCCCGTGCATCGTGTCCCGACAACAGAAAATTAAGCCGTATTCCGTGGGGGCGCGTAACGGCGTGCCGGGGCGATCGCACAGTCCGGTAAGTTGAATGTGATACTCGCCGTTGCTGGCCTGCATTTGCCACCGACCCCAGGGATCAATCTGCCAGTTTACTTGGGCATTCCAGGGGACAAACTCGTAAAACTTGCCCCGGTAGTGCAATCCCACCAACGCAACGGATTCCATCCACCAGAGTACCCCGCGCCTGCCACCGCCAGCCGTGAGGGCCAAATCCGGTTCACCCGTAAAGGCGTTGCAGTTGAGCCAAAACCACTTTTGGGGAAAAGAACGGCCCCAATTCTTCTCGCCGTAAGCCGGGGCTTGCTGGAATTCGTAGCGCTGGCCGTTCCAGTCGATCCAGCCCCTAGCCCAACCGTGGGCCATAAGAATCTGCCATCCAGGTTCAAAAATCGGGAGAAAAGACAGCCAGCCCGCCGTTGATTGTTGCAATTGCAGCGGGTCGCCCCAACCGTAGACGGGTTCAATCTCGTAGTACCAGCGGCAATAAAATCCACTGGCCGGATCGCGTAAATAGCCTTGATTAAAGTTTGCCGTCGCCTGATAGCCTTCCATCCCCAACTGCTCAAATTCCAGGGGAGATAATTGCCGTGGCGGGATTAAGCCCATGCCGCGCCAGTGACCCAGACCCAATGCCTGCGAAGTTGCCCAAAATTGCTGCACGTTGGGAAAAGATCGCCACAGATAGCCGTCATCGGGGCCTAAAATTGAGCTGCGCCGCCGCTGTGGGGTTGGCCCCCTGCTGGGTCTTCAATAGAATACATGAATGCAAAGGTCTGGCCGATTTCTGCTAGCGTGACCCGGTAATACCAGCCTTCAAAAACCGGCCGCTGTTGCCGTCCCAGTGGTAGCCGCTGTGAGGGGTTTGCCGTCGCTCCATCCTGTATCATGCCAAATAACTGTCCTTTCCAATCCTAGTCCTAGAGTACCGATTCAGTAGTCCTAGTTATCTAAAACGGCGATTCCACTCCCAATGGCCAGGGTTGGATGGGGGAAACGACAAGCATTACTGAGTCGATGGTCTGCAAACGGCTCCTGGAGAAGGGTTTCTCGAAAACAACTGTCGTTGAACTGCCACAAACTAAGCTTCGATCACTACAACTGAAGCTTGATTTGGCTCCTGTTGATTACGGAATCGCTGCTCTAGTTTGGCGATCGCCCATACCTTACCCTGTTACGCAATGGAGCGCCTGTGCCTGGATTACGACGAGTTAGCTGCAAGGATCGGGCGCGATCCTAGAGCTTACTTCCTGTAACTGGCTAAAACTAAATTTGCCAGCTCAGGTTTAGGTAATTGCTTCAATTCCAAACCCTGGCAAAAAATCTTATCAATCGCCAACATTTCCCCGCTGGTTGTCATAAATTGGTGGTCGGCTGTTGCTCGCAGTTTTGACCCGTCCTCCAGGGTATATTCAAAAACCTCCTGTTGGCCGCGATGGTGCCACTGAGCAATTTTTTGAGCGTAAACAAATCCCTGGCGATCGACGGTATAAACGCTGCCATTAATTTTTTCTTCGACAATCTTTCCAATGGGCAACAATCCGTATTCCACCGTTAAAACTGGAGTATCATAGCTCAGGCAATATTCGGCAAACTTGACCATTTGTTCGTAGAGATTTTCGGCAATATGACTGGGAACTCCATTTTTTGTGGAGCCATCAATGAAAATCTCCCGGTGTTTCTGCATCTCCGAAATTTTCTTTTTCCCCATCGCTCGCCGCAGCAAGTCCGCCTGCCCCAGGGAATAGCCCGCTAAATCCTGGGCCATTTTCATGATTTGCTCCTGGTACACCAAAACCGCGTAGGTTTCTTTTAAAATCGGCTCCAGCAACGGATGTTCGTACTGAATCGGCTCTCGACCATGTTTGCGATCGATGAACTTGGGAATTAATCCTGCATCCAAAGGGCCGGGTCGATAAAGGGCCAGAATCGAAGAAATATCCTCAATGCCAGAGGGTTTCAAGTCGCGGACAATTTGCCGCATTCCTGAAGATTCTAGCTGGAAAATTCCCTCCAAATCCCCCGCTTCTAAAAGTTTATGGGTGGCTTGAATATCTTTCGGCAGCTTCTTTAAATCGCCTTTTCCTAAAATTTCTAGCGCTTTGCGTTCATCCAAAGGCAGTTGATCCAGGTCTAATTCAATGCCGCGATTTTGGCGGATCAACTCCACCGTTCGCTTCAAGGTTGTTAAATTCTTTAAGCCCAAGAAGTCCATTTTTAGTAGCCCCAGGGCTTCTAAATCCTCCATGTAGTATTGGGTAATCACCGCGCCATCATTATTGCATTGCAGCGGGACGACCTCATTCAAGGGCTGAGAAGAAATTACGACGCCAGCAGCATGAACCCCAAAGGTTTTGTTAGTGCCTTCGATACGCATGGCCATATCAACCCAGCGGCGCACGCTCGGATCGTTTTCGTATTTTTGTTTAAACTCTGGGGCGGGCGTTTCAGGGGAAATCATCACCTTGAGTTTAATCGGCTTACCCCGTACCACCGGAATTAATTTTGCCATCTGGTCAGATTCAGCATAGGGAATATCCAACACCCTAGCCACATCTTTCAGCACCGCTTTTGAGGTTAAACGGTTAAAAGTAATGATTTGCGCGACATTACCTTCTCCATATTTTTGGGTCACGTATTCAATCATTTCGTCCCGGCGATCGATACAGAAATCCGTATCAATATCAGGCATGGATTTTCGTTCAGGATTGAGAAAGCGTTCAAATAATAAACCGTGATGAACCGGATCAATATTGGTAATTTTTAGGGCATAAGCTACCAGGGAACCCGCTGCCGAACCGCGTCCCGGGCCGACGGGAATATCATGATCCCGTGCATATTTAATGTAATCCCACACCACTAAAAAATAAGTGGAAAATCCCATTTGCTGCATCATTTTCAGCTCATACTCCAGCCGCTGCCGATACAGTGGATCAATTTCAGCTCGCGATCGGCATTTCAAGCGTTCATTTAATCCAGCCCAGGCAACTTCTTCCAAGTAACTATCCGCCGTATGACCTGCCGGAACGGGATAATCGGGGATGCGGGGTTCGCCCATAATTTTGTAAGGCTCTACCTTATCTGCGACCTCTAATGTGGTGGCGATCGCATCTTCAATGGTTTCGTCAGGCAGGTGATCGCGAAACAATTGTCGCATTTCGTCAGCGGATTTTAAATATTCTGTGCCGCTATAGCGAAGCCGTTTATCTTCGGCGATCAATTTACCCGTTTGAATACATAGAAGAGCATCGTGGGCTTCGACATCGTAGCAAGAAATAAAATGGGAATCATTGGTAGCAACAATTTTGACGCCAAATTCCCTGGCCAGTTTGATAATAGCAACGTTAACGATGCGGTCTTCTGGCGAGCCGTGGTCTTGGATTTCTAAATAATAATCATCGCCAAAGACTTCTTTGTACCATTTCACCGTAGACTTAGCCCTCGCCTGATCTCCAACCAAGATTGCCTGAGGAACTTCCCCCCCTAAACAAGCGCTAGTAACTATCAATCCTTCGCGATACTCTTGCAGCAATTCCTTATTGATACAAGGGCGGGAAAAAATCCCTTTTCCTTGCATCCCTTTGAGGTGAGAAATTGTGGTTAATTTAACTAGATTTTGATAGCCTTGAGTATTTTTAGCCAGCACGACCTGGTGATAGCGACGATAGCGCCGCTTAATTTCAATATCTCCATTAATGACATACATCTCATTGCCGATAATCGGCTTAATCCCTTTATTGCGACAGGTCTTGAGCAACTCGATCGCACCGTACATGACCCCGTGATCCGTCAAGGCGATCGCAGACATGCCCAATTCCACCGCGCGATCGATGAGAGGAGCCAGTTGCGAAGCCCCATCTAGGAGGCTGTAGTCACTGTGAATGTGCAGGCCGACAAAGGACATAGATTCAGGGAAAGGAAAATTCGGTTACTTATTCTAACCATTTAGGACGCCGAGGACAAACTTAAATTGGGAAAACCTTCCGTCGGTTCACGGTTTGGGTTATCGCCTAGAATTGGAAGCCAAGGGTATTGGGGGCGCAATAATGGAGACCAAGCGAGCGGTAATCTGTGGCTACTACGGCGAAGGCAATGGGGGCGATGAGGCACTATTGGTCTCACTGCTGCAAATGTTGCCCCCTTCGGTAACCCCGGTTGTGCTTTCAGGAAATCCTCAAGAAACCCAGCAGCGCTACGGTGTCGAAACAGTGCATCGGCGATCGGGCTTCTCCATCCTGCAAGCTTTGCGGTCTGCGGCGGTTTTTATCTGGGGGGGCGGCAGTCTCCTGCAAGATGCAACCAGCTTAGCCAGCCCGATTTACTATGCCGGACTCATGGTTCTCGCTCAGCAACTGGGTTTAGAAACCCTGGCCTGGGGTCAGGGAATCGGCCCGCTCAATCGCCGCGTGACCCGCTGGCTAGCGCAGAAAACCTTACAAGGCTGTAGTGCTGTTTCCGTGAGAGACCGAGCCTCGGCCGCCATGCTGGTTAAGTGGCGAATTCCTAGTTTATTGGCTCCCGACCCCGTTTGGGCGATGGAAGCAAAGGCTGTTCCTGGACTCTGGGAGTTGCCTGCCCCACGAGTGGCCGTCGCCTTAAGACCCCATCCCCTGTTAACGCCCTCTCGCCTAGCTTGTTTAACCCAAGCCCTGGTAACGTTGCAACAAGCAACAGGAGTTTGTTTGCTGCTTATTGCCTTTCAACCCGAAAAAGATCAACCCATCGCCCGCCAAATCGCCTCTCGTCTCAGCGGGCCTTACAAAATCATCACTCGCGACGACCCCAGAGAACTCAAAGGACTCTTTCAAGGTGTGGAAATGGCGATCGGCATGCGCTTACACAGTTTAATCATGGCCGCTGCGGAACAATGTCGTTGTTTTGCCTAAGCTACGACCCAAAAGTCAGCCAGTTGATGGAAGAAGTCGGCATTTGCGGCTGGGAGCTAGGGGAATTACCCATC